>CAZGJY010000184.1:0-2618 GCA_964525725.1 uncultured Methanosarcinales archaeon
TTTTATTCCAAATTCACCAAACACCGTGTGACCACCAAGCCTATATACGTCTGGCAGAGGAGTTTGGACACTCTTGTAATTATCGTAATTTACACCAATCTTTTTTTCAGACATTGCATACCACATTACATTTTCGAAACTTCGGTCGCATACACTAGTGATTTGATATCGTATTCAAAGCACGCGCTTGGCACAGAGAGCGGACCTCGCTGAGCCACATTTCTTTCGAGCCTGTTGCCAATCGTGAATAATCTTGATTCGAGTGATCCTTGCATGTTGAGAAGTGCGAATGCGACTCGGGGAAATAATCTAAGCTTTGTTTGAGGAACAGTTCCGCCAAGTGCGTCAACATCTTTGTGTAATTGCTCCATTTTGTGAGAATAATTAGTATTTGCGCCTTCTTGGCGCAAAGCATCTGTTATTTGTTGCAGACCTGCATAAATTGCTTGCAATTCAGCCCCTTTGATTTCTGAATTAGCAACCTTTTTAGGACTTCGAGCATACGTAAGAAGCGTATGTGAAACTGAGAGTCCGATAAGCGATCCTCTTCGCGTCTCGTCAATTTCTTGGAGAGACATTTCTGAGAAGTAAGTATGAAATTGTTTTGGGAATCCCATGTTACTATTCACAAATAGTCATGATTTTAAAAACATTCCGCTTTGCTTTGTTTGAATTATCCTATTTTGATAAGTTAGTGCCTTTCTGTCACAAGACAACACGACAACTCTCCCAAATTCTCTTATAAACACAATTCCGCGGCTATCCTGCTATGGATTGGGAACAACTCGTCGCGCTCGCACGCACAAAACCTGAGCAGTGGCGGCAATTGCCGTTCAAGACGAAGGAAGCAAAGAAAGTCTTTGACAAAGTCTGCGCATACTTGGGCTCCTATTTCTCTTTGCCGCAGACACACGAACTATTGTGTGCATTGCCGCTCACAGACGCGCAGTTCTGGCTTTCACAACGCGAATTTACGTGCAATCTTGATACAAAAAATGTTGCAGCGCCGCTGATCTGGAGACCGGTCTATTCGTGGGTTGTTGCGACGGAAGATGAGATAGTCTATCGGAAACTCAAAGAGCAGCAGATTCCTGCACAGTTCATCGATTCGACGCACGCGATCGATGCGATCGAACACTATGACGTTATCCGTGCATATAATTGCGAGCAATTCGCATGGGCGCTCGAGCGCATGCCGCAGTGCATTTTCATAAAATCGCTCACGCATGCTGCACCTGAGCTTGTGTTGCGCGAATTCGCGAAGAAGAAACAACTCATTCTTTTTGCTGCGGAGCAATTACGCCTGCCGATTCCTGCTGCGATGCAAACGGTGCAAGAACTGCTACAAGCAAGTTCGCTGCTCGACCAGTCGATCGCAAAGAAAATCGACAAGAAAGAGCTTGAGCTCCAAGTCCATGTGCTCAACAAGCGATTGCTGAGTGAAATGGAGAGCGTGCAGCTTAACGGCAGTGCAATCCTTTTGTTGATGCAGAAGAAACAGCTGCCAGATGCAGTCTATGCACTCATGGATCGACTCATTATCGAAGCATCGCTCCCGCGCGAGCTCATTGTCCGCGAAATCCCTCTCGAGATCGACGAGGAATTGCTCAAAGAACGTCTTGCTGAACAATCGACTGATTCGAATCGAGCGCTTGCATTACAATTACAATCGCATGCAGCACTTATCACGAAACTGCCGCAGTTGCTTGCTGATCTTGAAATCTATCTCTGTGCCGCAGATCTTGTGCAAGGGATTGCTGCATTCATTCGAGACAATGGATGCAAATTATGGCAATCGTCTGGCACGCTCGGAATTACTGATGCGCGCAATCTTTTCTTGTCGAATCCGCAACCAATCTCATTCTCTTTGACTTCAGAACAGACTGCATCAATTCTTACTGGCGATAACAGCGGCGGAAAAACGACGTTGCTTGAACACTTGATGCAGCTTGTGAGCCTTCAATATCTGCAGCTTCCTATGCCAGGCTCTGTTTCTTTGCCCGCGTATACGTCGGTGTATTATTTCGCGAAAAATAAAGGATCGACGAATAAAGGTGCGTTCGAGACATTGCTCTTGCAGCTTGCGACGATTGTTGTTGATGGACCGACGCTGCTTCTTGCCGATGAAATGGAAGCTGTGACAGAACCGGCGGTCGCAAGCAAGATTATGGCGTCGACATTACGTTTTTTTATAGAGAAGAAATGTCATATAGTCTTTGCGACGCATTTGGGCGCAATCCTGCTTGAGCATCAGCCATCTGGCTCTCGAATCGACGGCATCGAAGCAGTGGGACTTGACGAGAACGATGAACTCATCGTCAACCACAATCCGGTCCTAGGAAAATTGGCAAAATCGACACCGGAACTTATTGTGCAGCGCTTGGCGAAGCGCAAGAATGAATATCTCACTCATTTGGCGAGCAGCATTTCTTAGAGGAAGCTTTAAAAAGAGACAGCGGTTTTTTGTTCACGCGGGAATGTAGTTTAGTCTGGCTATAGCGCGTGACTCATAATCACGAGGTCGGGAGTTCAAATCTCCCCATTCCCATAACCTTTTTCACTCAGTTCCTTCGTGAAAAAGCTTAACCCAAAATTGTCGGAAGCTCTGGCAGATCGGA
>CAZGJY010000185.1:0-2603 GCA_964525725.1 uncultured Methanosarcinales archaeon
TTCTTGTTCTTGTTCCGTATGCGTCGCACGTTATTTTAGATTATATTGCGACGCATGATGTGCGACCATTCGATCCATTCTCAAAAAAAGTCTTCCATGCCGGTTTCATCAACACAAGTTGGCCCAAAGCGAAAAGTAACAGCGTCAAGCAACGAAAAAATCTAACTCCACGGACATTTTTCGTATTTGCATCAGAAAATTATTTTACCGCAGCGAACGCAATCGTATTTCTCGGCCTTATTTGGATGCACGGGATGTATTAGACAATGAACGGAAAAACGCACATCATCTGGAGTCTGGCGCTCGGCGTTCTTGTTGCAGCATTCGCCCACGCGAGCGCAATTATGACTGCGCAACTCTTGCTCATCGCATTCGTCGCCGGCCTTTTGCCTGACATCGACCATCCAAAGTCGACGTTCGGTCATTGGTTCAAAGCAGTCAACTATGGAGTCAAGCATCGCGGATTCATGCATTCAATCTGGGCGATAATCCTGCTAACATTCATTTGGTGGAAATTATTTTCGCCAGAGAATTTATTTCTGATAGTCGGCGTGAGCGCATACACTTTGCATCTGCTCCTTGACACGATCACGCCGAGCGGCGTGTGTTGGTTGTATCCCGTCGGAAGGATTAGCGGTCCGATAAAATCGGACGGCATTTTATCGTTCGTAGTTCTCATTCTCGGAATAGTGCTCTTTGCGATTGCAATCTTATTTTCATTCTCGTTGCAGCTCCATATATTTTAATTGCAAAATCAGGGGGACCACGTCTGACAAAAGAAGATAAAGAAAAAAGATACTACTAGAGAGTAATTTTATATAGAAACATAAATTCCTTTTTCTATGGAACTTATTCCTACGTCAACAATCCAAGCCTCAGATACTGTTGCACATAATGAAACATATTTTACTGCTAATTACGACCCGTTCGGTTTTAATCAAGAATGGAAAGAAGCCTCAACTAAACCAATATTTAGCAAAGTTCTCGGCACGTTTGAAAAAATGAATACTGCTGCCGTAAGTCAAGGGTTTCAACGAAAACCGAAAACTCCAAAAAATGTTTCAGTAGCAGATATTTGCGTCCAAGCGATGATTAGCTCGTGGTGGGAAGATATCATGGCCGCACATCGTGTTGTGGATACGCTCGGATTTAGTGATGCACGCGATATACCTTCTATGCAGGAAATATTCCGAGGCTATAGCGACGGTAAGAATAACTATGCAATCAGCACTGCGTTCAATATTAGTTGGTTCGCTCAGTTATGTAGCAAATATGATTCTAATGGTTTCCACGGGCTAGCAGACAAATTTGTAGATTTTGCAAGAATTGAAGCAGGCGCATATACGTTTGATGCGGTTTTAGAAAATGTTAAGCATAGCGAGTGGAACGGTATCGCACTTGATTTCGTTCGAGGCATTAACAAAAAATCGTGGGTAGAATTTGATTTCAAGAACGGATGCACAAGGTGGCATGCTCCTGATATGTATATGCCTTCTGAAGCGAATAACGGAAATCCTTGCGTACGCTTATCGACTCAATTGAAAAAAGATGATCCATTCGCGACACGAAATAAATTATCATTCATGGTACCAGTGGGATATCGCGGTATGTGGTTCCCACTCATTAACGTGACAAAAATTGAATTAGATTATGGCAAATATACAGATGAGACACCAAATCTTGAAATGTATCAGGCACGAACAAACACCGGCGAGGTTTTGCCTTCTTTAGAAAAACTGATTTGAATTTGCCCAATCAATGCAAACTCTACTAAAAGAGAAAAAATAGCTCCACGTTCCTGTAACACTAAGGAATTAAGAGATTAATATCTATGCACCACACATAGAGTGCACTTTTATAAAGGGCTCATTATTCCATTGTCCTTGTCGATGTTTAATTCTCGTAGCTGCGGGTCGCCGCACTACTGAGATTTTGACACCTAAATCCCTTCGCGAAAGCGAAAAAGATCTCCACTCAGAGGGAGGAGAGGCATACACCTATGGTAACATACTTAGAAGTCGCGCCAGATGCACTCATCAACGAGATCGCAGCTGAGCTGAAAAACAACCCTAAAATAAAAGCACCGGTTTGGACTACATTCGTCAAGACAAGTGCGAACAAAGAACAGCCTCCGGCAAACAATGACTGGTGGCATATCCGCGCAGCAGCTATTTTGCGAAAAGTTGCAGTCTACGGTCCGCTCGGTACGAACAAACTCAAAGTCATGTACGGCGGCAAACAACGACGCGGTCACAAGAAACCAGTCTTCGTCACAGGTTCAGGAAACATTGCAAGAAAATGTTTGCAACAGCTTGAATCAGCAGGACTTGTCAAGCACGAGATTGTCGGCACTCATAAAGGCCGAGTCATTACACCTGCAGGCGTTAAGATGCTCGACGGCATTGCATTCAAGATTGCAAAAGCCGCGAAACAATAGGTGAAACAATGGCAACATTCAAACATCTCTCAAAAAAACTCCGGCTCATAAAAGCAGGTCATCAGACAAGATGGGCTCCATTCTGGACAATCCCAAAAGTATACGGCAAAGGTCGACGAGTTCACCCAAGCAGACACACTGCGATAAAGCGAAACTGGCGACGAAC
>CAZGJY010000186.1:0-2595 GCA_964525725.1 uncultured Methanosarcinales archaeon
ATTTTTTGCTTCTGCGAGTGCGGCTGATTTCATTATTGCAAATTCATCAAATCCTGCTCAGAATTATTTTGTCGTCAATGGATCGAGCGGACAAATCGGAATCGATACATTGAACATGACAGCAACAGTGACTGTCAATGGTTCTGTTAAAATGAATTTGTTCAGCACTGCTTGCACTGCAGCACTAGTTGGCGCGGTTCGCTACAATTCAACAATACAAACTCTTGAATTCTGCAACAGCACGAATTGGAACAGATTGGTGCTAAGCTCGCGAATGACATATAATATCACTGTCAATGTTACAAACTCAACGAATACAACAACATTAGTTAACATTACTTACAGTGCAACTGAGCGATATAATTATCAAGGCGCTGCCGTATATGTTTATCGTGTCAATGTTTCGTCGAATGTCACAATAAAAGCATGGGGCGCCGGCGGTTACTCCAACGGCGGCGCTGGAAGTAGCGGCGGTGGCGGCGGATTTGCACAAGGAACATTCATCGGTCTTGTTGCCGGCGATAACATCACTGTTTTCGTTCCTCCCGCAGGCGCAGGTGGTGGATGGGCACCGACATATGCGAAGATTAATCGCGGTGCAACCGTCATCGGCTGGGTTGTTGCAGGAAGCGGCGGCGATGGTGCTGGAGACGGCGGATGTACTGCCGGTTCTGGTGGCGTAGGCGGTGGATCGACAGGTGGTGACGGTACAACATATGATGGTGGAACTGCCACGGGTGGAACTTCAAGTTCAGGCGGTTCTGGCGGTTATGGAGGGCAGGGTGCAGATTCAGGAGGAAGTGGTTCTGGTCCATTAAGTTCAACTATTCTTACTGTTCCATATCAGCCAAACGGCGGTGGAAGTGGCGGCAATGACGGTTCTGGTGCTGATGGTGCTAGAGGAGGATCAGGATGGTATGGCGGCGGCGGCGGCGGCGGCGGAAATGACGACGACGAAACTGGCGACAAATGTGGTAATGGTGGCGGCGGCGGTTCAGGATTCGTGTTTAATGCAACGAGCACAACAAACAATCAAGGCTCAGGATCATCTGTTGCAAACAGCGGCGATACAAACTATCAAGCAGGTATCGGAAATCAAGATCAAGCAGGTCAACTGTATCTCAGTATAACTGGGGTTGGGCAGCAGAACGTCAGCAATACGACTAATACGACAACGCAATTGAATGTGACTCTCGCGGCAGGCTATGTTTTATTCCCTGATGGATCCATACAATATTCTGCAGCAAACGTAAGTACTTCTCTTGGTTCACAATGGGTCGGCATGGGGCCGAATCTTTATTACACTAATGGGACTGTCGGAGAAGTTGGTATCAATACAACGAATCCATCATATGCATTGCATGTCGTTGGTGCGATTGGTGCGACGAGTTTCTCCTATTTCTCAGATTCACAGCTTAAGAAAAATATCCATCCGCTCGATGTATCGCTCATGTCGCAAAAAGTGCTTGCGCTCAATCCGGTGAGTTTCGAGTGGAAGAATAGCTCGATGGGCACTGGTCCGCAGATCGGTTTCATCGCGCAAGACGTAGAGGAGATATTCCCGCAAGCAGTGAACACAGCGAACGATGGCACGAAGTCAGTAGCATATGATACGCTCATCGCGCCGCTCATCGCGACGTTGCAAGAACAACAGAAAGAGTTAAAAGAGCTCGAAGAAGAATACAACCAACTCGTGAGCAATTAATCAATGTACTAATATTAAAATATTAGAGAAAAAATGCGAAAGCAAAAATCAAAACTACGCTTTGAAGCACAATCGAAAAAACGAGAAGATATTGTAAGTCCTCTTTTTGCAAAATTACTTTTCTCATTGATCGGCGCAGTTTTCATTCTATCATTATTTTCTGTTTTTGTATCCGCAGCCGCATCTTACACAGTTGCTCCGGGAGTGACTAATGCATATATCTACGAATACTCGCTCGGCAAATGTGTCAGTAACTCAGGATCAAACCCGACGATATTCATTGGAACGGCGACGAGTGGAGAATGGAGCTCAGCAATAGCAAGTCCTCCTTCGGGAGTTACGTATGCAGCACCGGCGCATAATAGTGCTCCTGGACTTTTTCTCCCAGGACTTTGTTCTGGAACAAACTTGAATTATGCCAATAATTGCGGTGTAGATTCGGGGACATTGGACAGTAATTGTTATTATTATTGTGTCGGAAATACTATTTATGTAAATGGTGCTTGTTCTAGTGGCACGTGCACAAATAGCGGCGGATCCCCTGCAGTCGGCTGTCCGAGTCCAGGCGATTATGGTTCTTGTAACGGGCTTAGCTGGACGCGAACATATCAGGAAGGCTGCCAGAATGGAGTAGGTTCTTGTCAAAGTTATACTGATGCTGGACCATATGATTGTTCTGGAAGCGATGGAGAATGCACGGATAATTGCGTTTCCAGCAGCAACTTCGGTTGCGATAATAATGGTTGTCATAGCGATCAGAATTGTGACAATAATTGCGGAAGCGATTGCGGTTGTTAATTATGAGGATGTAGCATGCAAGAAAAAATGAATGCTGATAGAAACGTTGAATTGGTAACAGGTTTTTTAACCATTTTCCTGCTAACTGTATT
>CAZGJY010000187.1:0-2585 GCA_964525725.1 uncultured Methanosarcinales archaeon
CAAAACGGGGAGCGATGTTGAAGGTATCTAGCGCCAATGTAGTCTCAGTTCTTAGCATTTGTGCGATAAAGACCTGGTTGCCAGCAGGGTCAGAATGATTTTGCAAAAGGAGTCTCTCTGATTCAATAAGTTGCTCAGGAGTAAGATTTTGTTTGGGATCATAGTTGAAATTACCACAAGCAAGATCTAGTTTCTTACCATCAGTGAGGAGGTCGAGACACTCCAGCAATTGCTTCAAGTCCATATTCATTCGGCACAAGCCGGAGTTTATATAGATTTTGCTTAAGTGTCACTTATAAGGGGCTACATCCGGATGACGAGATTACAACGAGAAGGACAAAATAATTTGTTCATTTTGTTAACGAGCAGTAATTGCTTTGTTGCGAGCTATAAGACAAGCGCGTGTTTGAAGAGACGTGGAGATTGAGTCAGTAATATTATTTACAACTAATAGCGTAATCATCAAATCAGCAACATCTAGAATACTGCAAGCCAATTTAATCTTCATGCAGCTTGTCTGCGCGTAATGTGTGCTTTTACTGCTGCAAGGCGACCGGCGGCTGCGTCGCAAAAATCGTACAATTCTCTTGTCGACCAACCAGCCTCGAGCATAGTCCGAATTTCATCATTGGTGACAGGGACTCGCGAGGGTATTACTGGTTCCTTTGAGCGCAAAGGAATTCTCTCGGGAAAAGTGCTCATCACATACTGACGATTAAAGTCACGAATCATTTCCATCAACTTTTCAGGTTTCCCTTTCTTGTAATGGACAAGTACATCATTGCTTGTGACTTGCAAATCAATGAAGTCTTGCTGATATTTTTTCCACGGACGATTGAAAGAAATCATGTCTGAATACATCGGTGCATTGTTGCTGGATGTTTGTTAGGTATATCGCGCCATCCGTTTAGCAACCATTGGCCGCTCCTCGACCATTCTCAAAAATTCTGCGATCATCATCCGATCAGCATCGCAGTAGTTTCTAAAACCAGGCAATTGCGCGAGCTGCTCTGAAACGCGTAAGACATAGAATACATTTGTCTCAGGTTGGCGCAGAACAATTTTTTTAAGGAGATTTCCTTTCAGATCAGGATGGAAATGTTTGAGGGAAACAAGCTGAGTCACTTCTGCATTGGCAGGATACCACGGCGATAAAATATCTGCTTGAGAACTGCATCCCAGAGCAATATCAAGAATACCTTGCGTAATACCAGTATCGCGTGCCTGCGCAATACCATCAATGGGCTTGGCGATGCCAAGTCGCTGAAACTTTGCAATTTCAGGCAAGTTGAACGACATCTCGATCATTTCATTGACGGTGTTTGCATTATGATGATATCGATTTTGCTGTTCGCTCTTCTCTCGGCCGCCATAAAAATTTGTGATGAGCACGCCATAATTGCTCAAGAGACCACGATGGAAAATATGCTGCAACGTGCGAAGCTGTCGTGAACCCATATGACCTTGATAATCAAGATGGATGATATCAAAGACATCGGGCGTTGACTGCACGAAATCAAAAACATCTTCCTCTACGACATTCACGCCCTTTCCAGTAATGCGAGCAGCCACTGCGCATTTATGGACATATTCTAGTCCAGTTATGTTGGCTCTCGTAATTCCTAATCTATCGTAGAAGGTACGCACTTCAAGTGATTGATGACCAGGCAATGTCATTGTTTTGAGATTCTTCCAATCATTGAGCGAGCCCTGCGAAACAAATCCAACACCAACATCGTGATAGAGAAGTTTGTTAGGGAAATCATAATTAGGTTTGAGCATAAGAAAAGGAAAAGAGGCTCATTTAAATGTGTTACTTTGAAGGAATAACTAAAGATCGTAAGAAGCGCAGTTCAACGATGAGGACAGCCTGGCCAGCAGCAAGGACGGCGCTTTCCTTGGAGAAGCTGCTTGCATAATCTCTCAATATGCTCTGCCCGCATCTCAGCTTTTTTGACAGAGATGACCCAACATATCCATTCATTGCGCGCGAGCGGTGTCAGATCGTTCCAAGCAACAAGAATTTTTTCATTGGTGCGCAGAGCTTTTCCTAAATCTGCAGGTATTTGGTGCACAACACCGATGGAAATCTTTTTTTTGCTCATCTTTTCCAGAAGTAGTGTTGTCTACGCGCTTATTAAATGTTCAGGAATAATCAGACCGTAATTTCGGTGCATCCCACCTGCAAAGCAATTTAAACCACAACCACAAAAAAGAGAGGATGGTCGCCCCAGAACCGCCGCAACACGAAAACCGTGAACAGTTCCAGCAAGAAGATATGTGGCGAAAAGTGCAATCCGAGAAACTCCACAAAGCAATCTTTGAGAAAGGACAACCCGTTATTCAAACTGATTTTTCCGCCGGCCTTATCTCAGGCAGAGTTTGGGCACAACCGGGTGTCAAGTATCGACGTGCAGCAATCGTGGTGCACGGTACACTGGGCAATAGAACTGCATCGCAATCATTCATCGAACGTCTTGTGCGCTACGGACTTCTCACGGTGAGCATCGATATGCCATACCACGGTGATAATACAAATACGTTGCATCTCGGAACATTGAGCGAGACAATCATCGCAACGGTGA
>CAZGJY010000188.1:0-2583 GCA_964525725.1 uncultured Methanosarcinales archaeon
GTAAAAAAGTCACAGTCTTCCTCCCGTGGGACGGCGCTACTAAGATGGTAGACGAGCACGACGAAGTCCTCATCGAATGCATCGGCGGAAAAATGGGCCGAGCGAAAGGAGATCTTCCATCTATCCGATGGCAAGTCATCAAAGTCAACGATCAATCACTGCAAGCACTTCTCACTGGTAAAGTAGAGAAAGCTCGTAAGTAAGGTGTCACAATGAGCGAAATCAAGTTTTTCGGACGATGGTCAGCTGAAGGCGCTAAGATTAGCGACCCAGGTCTTGCGCCATACATCAACTTCACGCCTGTCATGTATCCAAAGACTGGTGCACGATACGCGAAGAACCGATTCCACAAATCGAAGATCACAATCGTTGAGCGATTCATGAACAAGCTTGGCGTTACTGGCCACAAGGGTAAGAAGCATACATACACGTCTGGAACAAAGACGGGTAAGTCGCAGACACACCTTGGCATCATGGAACGAACGCTTGAGATTGTCGAGCAGAAAACGAAGCAGAATCCAATCATGGTCCTTGTCAGCGCAATCGAGAACGCAGCACCACGAGAAGAGATTGTCACAATCGAATATGGTGGAGCACGTTATCCAAAATCCGTCGAATGTGCACCACAGCGACGCATTGATGTTGTTCTTCGAAACATGACGCAAGGCGCAGCTTCTAAGGCATTCAATAGCAAGAAAGGCATCGAAACTGCACTTGCTGACGAGATTGTCTATGCATTCAACATGTCGAGCAACTCAGCTGCGATCCAGAAGAAGTTCGACTTAGAGCGACAAGCGGATTCTTCACGTTAAGGAATCTTCAAACTTCAATTATTATTTTTTCATTTTCATTCTTTTTTCACTTGAAAAAAAGAGACAGAATACAACAACGACAGCCAATAATACCACATTTATTTCCCGCGTTCATTCACGGATGTGCCCTATGAAACAGAATTTCCAAACACCATCAGACGTCCCCTGCTTCCAGTATGATGCAGTGAACAAAGTCAACGATCTTTCTTTTTTTCTGCCGCAAGGTCAGTCTCTTGACGTGACAGTAGCTCGCATCCAGGGTCATCACTTCCACCTGACTACGCCCGATGTATATCTCTCGTTCGGAGTATATTGTCAAAGAACAAAAGTCCTTCCGTTCGCATTCTATTGCGGGCAGCAACCTGAACAATATGGCTCGCATGCGCTCATGCCCTTGGATGCGGCAAGCATCCGTGCAGGAATCGAAGCAGTCCTTGGTACATTACATTCTGAACATCCGATATTCTGGTCGAGAAAGAACAGTTCAGCTCTTTGCGCTCTCGGGTCAGACCGAGCAACTTTTACAATTTTCGAGCAACCTGCACCTGCGCTACTGGCATGGCCGCCGCGCGATATTGCGCGTAATTGATATGGTCGCCATTCACTGAAGTTATAGGCTTGGACTTGCACGCTCATGACACTTGACAAATACGTGACGATTGATGCTGTAGCAGCGCTTCCTCTGCGTGACGCGAAGCATTTTGTCAATGGTAAAATCATTCATTTTGATAAATCGTACAATATGGCACAATCGAGCAGCTCCGCTCGCTCCAAGCTATTTGATATGGATGTCCATTATGAATTGATCAGCGGCAGATCGCTTCAGGCCCAATTTTATACGCCGAACATCCCATTGTTGTTGGCAACATATACAGTTCGGACTCGTGGTTCAATGAGCGGTCAAGGCATCATTGATGCGACAAATATGCTCATCGCTGATTATATCAAATCACGGAAAACAATCAAATTACGGCGCGCAGATGGATAAGAGGAATAATTAGTGAATTTTATTTTAAGTGGTCAGCAAGTGATATTTTGGATATTTTCTCAGACTTTTCTTCTCTATGCCATCTTTCACTTGCCGAAATTTCTTTTTCGCTTTGAGAACTGTTTGAGGATGGCGTCGATATCATCCGTCGTCAATTGCGGCCAGAGCTTATCTGTGAAGAACCATTCGCTGTAGATTGATTGCCAGGGGAGGAAGTTTGATGTGCGCATCTCGCCGCCTGTCCTTATGATGAGCTGCGGCTCATCCTGCAGATAGAGATTCTCTTTGATTGTTTTTTCTGTTATCGAATCGGGAGCGAGCGCTCCATCTTTCACTCTGCGTGCGATATTTCTGACGGCGTGGGTTATCTCTTCGCGTCCACCATAACCCATGACGAAATTGACGATGAGCTTTTTGCATGACTGTGTGTCTTGCGCGGCATTTTTCGCCGCGACCTGCACTTTTGGCGGGAAGAGCGACATATTGCCGATGAATCGCATCTGCGCGCCTTCCGCTCTGAAACGCTCAATTGTTTTTGGATCGGAGAAATATCGCTCGAACAATGCGAAGAGATGCTTCACTTCGTCGGAAGGGCGAGCGAAATTTTCCGTCGAGAAAATATAGAGTGTGACTTGTGCGATGCCAAGCTTAGCGAGATGCGGCAGAAGGGTTTCCAGATTTTTTGCGCCAGCATCATGCCCCGTTATATTTGCAAGACCTTGTGAGAGCGCAAATCTTCTATTTCCATCAAGAATGAGCGCAATATGTGACGGTGGTGCGCTT
>CAZGJY010000189.1:0-2549 GCA_964525725.1 uncultured Methanosarcinales archaeon
ACGCGCGGCTTGATGATATTCGCAGCTTCTGCTGCTTCAGCCGACGTCATCACATATGAACCCGATACTGGTAAGAATGCGATATCTATCTTCGGGAACTCTTTCATCTCGGCAATCACATCTGTGTCGCCGGCGAAATAAAATGTGTTTCCATCAATTCTGATGATGTAGCCGTTGAACTGTGATTCCTTTGGATGCGGATGCGTTCCATCAGGACGGAATTTTGTCACATTGTACGCAGGAACAACATCGACGACAACATCGTGGAGAGCTACTTTCTCGCCGGGTTTGACGTATTCGACATTTCCTTTGATGCCGACGCAGCCTGGGTGCGCGATAATGTGCGTATGAGGTCCAGTAATCTTCTCGATGTCTGCCATCGAGAAATGATCCTGATGCTCGTGCGTGACGAGAATGATATCTGCCTTCGGCAATCCATCTGGCAATTTCCACGGGTCGAGATAGATACGTTTGCTCGCATTGATCGAAAAACTGCTGTGTCCGAACCATGTGATGAGTTTGTGGATATCGATGCTTGCAGAATTTGCAGCGTTCAAGTTAGGGTGAGCGTTCGTCGCGCTTTTTGATTTTATTGGAGTCGTCGTTGCCATAGCAAAGGAAATGTGTTTTCATTTTAAGAATATTATGGATGATGGTTAGAATCGAAAGTGAAGTTTATAAGTTGAATATTTTTTCTTACTCATATGTTTGGATATAATCTGCTGCGCCATGTGCGCACATATCCGGGGAGAAACAAAAAGCTGTTGCAACATATTGGCAATTCAGTGGATGCTGATCCGAATATTTTTGTCGATCAAAAACTCGAAGTATTAGTCATTGGCCCAGGCCTCATGTCGACAAAAATCGTCCAGAAGGAATATTCTCAAGCACTCGATCGCGTCATCAATCATACTGTTGATTTCAAACCTGGGCGCTTCATCAACTTTGAGCATTTTGAATTAGCGGCAGAGCTTGCGCATTATCATAACGTCAGCATGACAGTCGTGGATAATTTTGGACCATGTCTCTCCTGTATTCCCAAAGAATTCTTCTTTGATTACAAAAATAACAGCTTTTCACGTATACGAAGGGTAGCTGTTAATACCTATGTCCATGATATTCGTGATCCAATCGTTGTAGGAACAAACCCCGCAACGCAACCGATTTCTCAGAAAACATTAGTGATGCAGAATCAGTATGATGTTATTCTCGCCGCAGTTGTATTCGACAGAATAGCAAAGCAAATACCGGCGATTCAGCATGTCGACGCTGCGTTGCGCATCGGAGGATATTTAGCCGTCACCGTCGGAAGAGACTCACCGAAATGGGATGATATATTGAGCAGAAGTTATCGTCGTATATTAGACGAAAAGTATCCTATCAACGTAGCTGCTCCGTATGAACTCTGGAAAAAAGAAGAAGACTTCCAATTGCCGGTAGCAAAATTCAGACCGCCGCGCCATTTCAATTTCCAGATTGATAGAGGTGGCGGAGAGCCACCAATGAATGCAACATTTGGTGAAAAAGATAATTCAAATCAATCTAGGGCATGAGGGATTGGCAGCAACAGCTGTATAAAGATAGCATCGCGTAGCACAGTATTGCACGAGAGAATTAGCATAAAAGAGAAGCGCAAAAAGAAAAATAAAAATTAGAACTCCGCGAGATGCGGATGCATTTCTAAACCATATCGCTCAGATTCGTATCGTCATCTGTGACAAGCGTCAGATTGCTGTTGTCAGACTGGCTATTGCCACTGTAACCAGAGTTGCCGCTCATCGCAGGTCCAGCACTGATGTTTGCCGAAAGGGACGCATTCTGCGTGCCACTCGAACAACCCGAAAGTACCAGTGCTACGACAGCTATCAAGGCAAGAGCCATGACGATTCCAATATTCATCGTTGTTTTTTCTTTCATGTTCTCCTCCTAGATAGTTGCGCTCACGCCAACGCCAGCATTTGCTGATGCATCGGTATTGCTGTTGCCAGCACTAGCGCTTGTCTGTGTATGCGTGTCAGCATCAGCACCGACGCTTGTCTGTGGCATTGGGCCTGGTCCACTGCGACGGTCGCTGCCGTTGCCGCCGTTGACTGGATGCAATCCGCCCATACCGGGACCGTCTCGTCGTACAGTGCTAATCGCTGTTCGCAGATCGCCACGAGCTGTCGTCATATTCTGTCGCATCTCGATTCGCAGGTCAGACACGTTGCCGTGCATCGTTTTGATATCGGAGATGATCTGACCGCGTTGCATCTGCCATTGCTGCAGATCCTGCTTCGTCTCGTTCTGTAACATCACTCGCATCGGCATCAATGATTTCATGACGTCCATGCGGATGCTTGCAAGCGACGGATCCATGATGACTTTCGTCGATGCTTCAAGCGACGCTTGTGCTTGCGTCGAGAAATCAGCCGCAGTTATATTGCCGCTCGCATATGAGCCGAGCAATGCGACTAATGAATCGTGCGTCGTCTGCAGATTGTCAGTCGAGATATTTGCTGCTGTCGCTTTCGCGATGACAATCTCGAATGCCTGCACTCGTTGCTGCA
>CAZGJY010000190.1:0-2539 GCA_964525725.1 uncultured Methanosarcinales archaeon
GAAGAACAATTTCATCGGCTAGGAAGAAATGATCGGAGAAACGCTCTCTGATGATACGCAGCGCTTCAAATGCATTTATCGGCGGAAGGACTAAGACATTCTGCAAGATGCGATTGCGCAGGCTTGCAGATATTTTGAGAGAGCTATAATCGCTCGTCGTGAAAACGACTGACTTGATGTACTGCTGGTCGAAATAATATTTTATCTTCTCGCAATTCTTTGCGGAGAGCGAGTCGACATTGTCGAGGAGCAATATCATGTCTTTTGGTTTGTCGGCGAACAACGATTTGACGCGCGATGTTCCGGCGTTATTGAGCGTTTGCTCAATATCCAATTCTTGCTTGAGGCGTCGACCGTCGATGTAGCAGATTTTCTTCTTGCCGCCGAGCTTTTCGACGATTTGCTTGAGGAACATTGTTTTGCCGCAACCATCATCGCCTTCGATGACGATGATATTGCTCGCACGGACAAGATAGAGAAGATCATCCATCAATTTGACGTGATTGATGAGTGTATAATCAGATTTGAATGGATCTAGCTCGAATGGATTTGATTCGTAACCGAACCGTTTATACCAGGACAACCATCCCACCTCGAAAAAATGGAAAATAAAAAGGTGTACAATATGTGCACATTTAGTGGAGCAGACCTTTGTTCGCTCGCAATGATGGTCGAGCTTTTTCTGTCCCGATGCCTTTGTGTCGCATACCACGAGATTTTCTGTGTGCGCTTGTCAGACCACGATATGCTCGTCGAGTCTGGCTGCAGATCCAGTTGATGTTGGGATCGCTCACAATGACTGGGTGCTTCGTATCGACCATGATGACTTCGTACCAATAGTTGTTGCCATCTTTGCCGACCCAGTATGAGTTGAGGACTTCGCAGTTGACGAATTTGTCGTTCGCGCGTCGTTCAGCGATTGTCTGATAATTGACGTGGACGACGTGCTGTCGTGAATATTTCTTGGATTGACGACCGCCAGCTGGCTTTGGTCGCATTTTTCCACCAGAAGTTACTCGTTGTCGGACAACGAAATAACCTTGCTTTGCTTTGTAGCCAAGCGCTCGCGCTCTGTCGAGTCGTGTTGGGTGTTCGAGTCGAAGTGTGACAGGATCTTGTCGCCATTCAACGAGATAATTTTTGTATGCAGTGGACAGTGTGTCCTTCGGCTTTTTCCAAGCCTCTGCAAGATATTTGTACATTCCCATGTTTCTTTCACCAATGTTCAGATTCAGGCTCGGTCGGTATGGACTCGGTAATCCCACATCTCTGCCGCGAATGCGGAAATTCATTGGAGCTAGAGTCCCTTTATAAAAGTTATGGGCAAAGAAGCGTGACTCCGTCGAGAAACGACACAAGTCAGATGCTACAAGACAGATGCACTCAATTAACATAATATTGTTGCCTTAACCTGTATTTATAAGCAATAGTGCCTAAAACTGTTCTTTCCCCCTCGACCAACTTCATTTTTTTAAACCGACCCTTGTTTCTGCTTACGGGTCAGTACAATGGGGCTATCAGACATACCATCAGTAGCAAACGGAACGCTGTTAGGGAACGGTTCTGTGGAAAATATCACGCAGCAGACGCTCGCACAGACTGCCAATGTACTTTTCAGTTCAGTCTTCACAAAGATTGTCTGGGCATTCGTCATTCTTATCATCAGTCTCGTTCTCGGCAAGATTGCTGAGAAATTTATCCAGCGCCTTTTGGCTGAATTCAAGATAAATGAAGCGACAGAGAAATTCATCAAGATACCTGTGAAGCTGGATGAACTTATCGCAGGAATCGTCAGCAAGGTCATCTATATCATAGGAATCATCCTAGCGCTCAATGCACTCAGTCTGACAGGCATAATCCTCAACACAATCGCAATTGTAGTCATGATTCTCGTCATCATCCTCATTTTCCTCGGCCTCAAGGATTTTATCCCGAATTCGTTCGCAGGTCTCATTCTTCATGCAAAACGATCGATCCACGAGGGAGATTATGTCTGCGTCGACCGGATCTGCGGCACTGTACGCTCTTTCGAACTTTTGCAGACACGGCTTGAGACAAAGAACGGCGATATGATATACATCCCAAACGTCTATTTCTTCTCTCGAAAGATAAAAATCACGTACAAAGAACATAGAAAAAAGAGCAAGTGAAGTAAGCCAATGCCACCTTTTCTCTTTCCTGGCGATGAAGTCCAGGTGAATGATGAACAATACATTATTACTGGACTTGAATTGAACTTGTTCTTCCTAGCCGACAGAACTCAAAGTTTTGTACGCATCCAACAGGCAGAAAAAAGCGGGCAGGTTCTCGCTTGGCAAGTGCAAGCAAGCACCGCTGGAAAATATCGAGGATTAGTTGAAGGATTGCATTGTTGCATCCCTCATCTTTGCGATCTCGTTGAAGGGAACAAAGAGGAGTATGATGGTGAACAATTCAGGATCGATGGTATTTTCCTCCAAAACAATCATGTCATGTATATAGGGGAGAATCAGACCATTGCGAAAAAGCTCACTACGTTGTATGATGAGGTGTGGGATGA
>CAZGJY010000191.1:0-2513 GCA_964525725.1 uncultured Methanosarcinales archaeon
TTTTTTGTGATAACTATTTTTTATATGAGATATATACCCAGAAACCGCTTTGCTTTGCGATTGGCTCGACATTTCCAAAAACGCTTTCCATATGTTTCGCGAGCGTTTCGCCGCCTTTGTTCTTTCGTGCAACGATTTGCAGATTTCCGCCGATTTTCAAGTGTTCTTTTGATTTCTCAATAAGGTTGAAACAGAGATCTTTTCCTGCTGATTGCGGCGGATTAAGGTAGATTGCATCAAAAGGCAACTGTTTGTCGATGGCGTCAAATCCATCTCCATTTACTAGTTCTATTGATTTGTCGATAGGAATATTGTTTTGCCGCAAATTTACTTCAGTATACTCTACTGCGCGTGTATTCACGTCCGTGAATGTGACATGGATAGTCGGCTCGCTTTTCTTGAATGAGATGCCGACCGGTCCGTAACCACAGCCAAGATCGAGGATACACCATTCTTTTTTGAGGATACCTTTCTCGATGAGTAAAAGCGATCCTGTGTCTATCTGCTCTTGTGAGAAAAGACCGCTCGCTGTGATGAATGATAATTGTTGTCCTCTCGCGAGTTGAGAAAAAGAATGTTCTATAATTTTTGATGATGGTTTTGGTGTATAGTAGTGTTCCATCTTGTGGGTTGGCATTCTTCTTTCTCCTCAATAATAACTTAATTACTGAGGAAATGCAATAAAAAGAAAAATTATGATAGCGTCTGGTTCTGCTCAGGCGCTGCCGACGTCGACGCTGTTGTATTCACATATATCGGCGCATTCCCAGTTGCGTTGTTGTTCAGGCCATTTGTCGTTGTGCTATTTGTCTGGTTCGAACCTGGCAATGCCTGCTTGCTCAATGACATGATGCCGAGCATTCCGTATAAGAGTCTGTCTGCGGCGCGGATCAATTGTGGTGGACTGCTGCCAAGGAGAAGGATACAATGCGGTCGTGCGATGAGTGCTGTCTGATTTGCGAGTTCAATCTGGATGACGCCGGTGTATGATGTTGCGTTTGCGCAAGTCACTGGGCCAGGATACGACATATTTGGATATGCTTCTGTGACTGTTGCGACGACATATTTGTCGAGGATATTATTTTTCGTGCCTAGGATTTTGCCAAGCTCTATCGCTGCAATCCCGCCGTTCGCTCCGCCACCGTCGACATTGTCTAACGATGAATTGAGCGTGATGACTATCTGCGGTTTGCTGATGATCTGCGCAATCGCTAAGTCGCTGAGGTCAATGTCTTCTAATTCTTTTGGTGCGTAGTATGTCGTGATTTCATAAACACTGCCGTTGATACGGCCTTGGAATGTCCACAGCGATTCGTTGTTTGGGCGTGCAAAGATGTATCCAGTATATGGATATTGATTTTCATTGATGTTTCCTTTGTAGACGTCGAGCAATGCATTCTCATATGTCCATTGCGCAGGTGGTTGGTTGATATGCTGACCTATTGCTTTGAATCCGAAGAATATTGCGACAGCGAGAACAAGGACAACGATGCAGACACTGATGAGCTTGCGATTCTGCATCTGCACTTCTCGCGCTAATTGCTCGATCTCTTTCTTTGTCGGTTTGTGTTCTGGTTTATGAGCAGAAGTTTCGTGTTCAGTGTGTTCAACTGGCGTGTCGGATTTTTCCATGATATATTTCCTCAACCCTCAATTTCCTGTTGCGCTTTTTGTGAAGTCAAGTCCCCAGATTCCATATCTGAATCGCTCGACTGCTGAGAGAATTCCTTCTGAGTCCATTCCTTGGATGATGATGCAGTTATTGACTGCAGTAATCGATGTTTCATTTCCCGGTTGGATCTGGATGATTGGGATTTTGCCGCTCAGGTTCTGTGAATCAAAATATGATTGATTTGCGCAGGAAATGATCGGCAGCGTTGTGATATTGACGAATGGTGATGTGAGTGCCGTGAGAACTTGCTTTTTGTCGCTGTACAAATCACCGAGGACTAAGGATGCTGCGCCAAGCGTGATTTGCGATTCATTCTGCGTCGGATCGACTGCGATGACGACTGATTGCAGTTGCGGGATATAAGGGAACGCGCTCGACGCGTCGGAACTGACATTGACATATGCGACTTGTGTCGGCAATCTGATGAACTGTCGTTCTTCTCCGCCAATCTTAGTCTGCCAGTATTGTGCGTTGTCTTGCCCACTCACAATCGAGAATTGCTGACCATATTCTGTCGTGCCGCTTGTTCCAGTCGGGCCTGTCTGGTTTTGTTCAGCGATGTATGCAACGGATGAGAGAATCATGATGCCAACGAGAATCAGACCGATGATGATGACCATGCGTTGCTTTTTCTTTTCTTCTCTTTTCTCGTCACGAAGGAATGTTTTTCGCATACAGTTGCAGGTCGTTGGGATATTTATAAAACTTATCGAGAAAGATTCTTCTGAACACATCTACAGTAGCTGATTTTGGGACAACCCCTGTTTCCAGCGTGAACAGGTGACCCGACCTATGTAAAGATCAAGAAAAATCAAGGCATTCCTTGATATGGATCCATCGC
>CAZGJY010000192.1:0-2509 GCA_964525725.1 uncultured Methanosarcinales archaeon
GTCTTACTAATTTCTTCCTCTATCTCAAACCATATCCACACCACTTCTTGCGTGAGAACCCGCTTGCGACTGGTGCTGGTGCAGACCGTCTTTCGACTGGTATGGCGTTCTCCTTTGGTAAAGTCATTGGAATCGCAGCTCGTATCTTCAAAGACGATCAAGTAATGCAGCTCAAAGTCAACAAGGATCGACTCGACTTGGCAAAAGAGATTTTGCACAAAGCGGCGACAAAGATCCCTTGCTCGACCTATATTACAATCAAAGCTAATTAGCATGTTATTTTTTCATTGTTTTCTTTTCTCTTTTCTTTCCAATTTCCAAAAGTGAGTTTTAGCGCTAAAAGCAAAAGATGCATAAAATAAATATCCAGCAATATCATCAAGTCAACTAGCAGCACCTTGGCAATTTATCAGGAGAAGCGGCGATTCATGCAGCCGCTTCGACGCTCGCTCCGCGAAGGATGAGCGGTAAGTTGCCGTGCTGCGACGCGGATATTAACTCCTCGTTCCTCGGAGAGCGAGCGAAATCGACCCTGCATGAATCGGGTCGATTTTCGATACTTCTCCAAGGCGTCGCAATATCAGTCATACTATTATTTGTCGACTATGGCAACAGAACAAGAAGTACTCAATGCAAAACAGAAGCACGATTTGAAGAAATTCGTCAAGCAGCTCAAGCAATATCGGGGCGGCGGAACGGAGCTCGTGAGTGTCTACGTGCCAGCAGGCTATGAATTGATAAAAGTCATCCAGCAGCTGCAGCAAGAGCAGGGAACTGCGTCTAACATCAAATCGACGTCGACGAGAAAGAACGTCACTGATGCGCTTGAGCGAATGGTGCAACATCTGCGCCTTGTCAATCGTACACCGCCGCATGGACTTGCTGCATTCTCAGGGAACGTCGCAGAACGAGAAGGACAGAGCGACGTCAAAGTTTTCTCGACGGAACCGCCGGTGCCGCTCAATATCCGAATCTATCGTTGCGATAAACAATTCATCACTGAGCCGCTCGAAGAAATGGCTGAGCATGATAATGTCTATGGACTTGTTGTTTTAGACCGGCGCGATGGTACACTCGCGTTGTTGAAAGGGAATAAAATCCAAGTTCTCGTCAAAACACACTCTGAAGTTCCCGGCAAGACTCGCGCCGGCGGACAGTCATCTGCGCGTTTCGCGCGTCAGCGCGAGGGTGCTGCAAAAGAGCACTATCGCAAGATTGCTGAATACATGAAAGAACAATATTTGCCGATGACAAATCTCAAGGGTATCATTATTGGTGGTCCTGGAGTAACAATAAACGATTTCATGGCAGACAGCCAGTTGACCGGCGACTTGATGAAGAAAGTCCTGGGAACGAAAGATCTTTCTTACACTGAAGAATTCGGTCTTGAAGAACTGCTCGACAAATCGCAGGATCTGCTTGCAGCAGAATCTGTCGCCGAAGAGAAAAAGATGATGCAGCGGTTCTTAGAGACGCTCGCGAAAGAGGAAGCAAAAACTGCATATGGCCGTGAGCACGTGCGCAAAGTCTTGGAGATGGGCGTCGTTGATGTTCTTTTCTTGTCCGAAGCGCTTGATGAAGCGACGATCGACGATTTCACGACGCTCGCTGAAAAATACAGCACGAGAATAATGATTGTCTCCGTCGACACGCGAGAAGGCGAACAGCTTCGTGAGCTTGGAAAAATTGCTGCAATTCTGCGATATGCCATTCATCAATAATGCTAAGAATAATGAATAATAATTGACTCTAACTGATAATAGTATTTGCATTACAATACTATTCCTCGGGTTCAGACAATGTTGGAAAAACAAAACAAAAAACAAAAAAAGATTATTGTCATTCCAGGCATCTTTGATATTCAGTATGAATGCAAACCGTTGTATCGCATTGCGCGACAGATGGGATTTGAGGTTCTCATTTTTCATTATACTCCGTGGGGTCATGAATCGTATTTCTCTATCGAGACGAAACTCGAAGCACTGATTAAATTGCACAAACCTGCCGGCATCGTCGGTTATAGTCACGGCGGTGCGCTTGCCGTCGGGGCGAAACATTCGCTTTCGATTTTCTCGGTCGGCGGAACTTTTTCTGGAACGCTGGCAGGTTATCTGTGGCATACAATCGGTTTTCGGCAGATCCGTTATAACTCAGAATATCTTTTGCATATCCAGACAGCAATCGCTCGACGGTTAAGATCCGAGGACAAGAGTATCGTGTCAGTGTACACGCCATTCGATGTTACAATCATTCCTTTCACGAGCAGCAAAGCAGGCGAAAGTCATTTGGCGTTTGCGCTGACGCATCAGTTTTTGTGCTTCTCATCGAAAACGCAACGAACATATAGAGAATGGCTTTCGTCTCTCCAGTGATTTTACAACGCAAGACTTTTGGCTGCAACCTTCAGTCTCGATTGTTCTCAAAGAAAATTATATAAACTATGTGAACGGCTATTTTTCATATGAACAAGCCAACTGTTGTGGTCGTTGCTGGTGGTCTTGCGACACGG
>CAZGJY010000193.1:0-2493 GCA_964525725.1 uncultured Methanosarcinales archaeon
GCAAAAGACTATACAAACTAAATTAGGTCTTGTAGATCTCTTCGAATTTCCAAAAAGAGTTGAGGGATCAAACGGTCCACTCGGATTTCGTTCAGTCATCAGAACGAGCCAATTAACCGGAAAAGGTGTCGCGGGTCTTGATACATACGGACCATTGAATCTTCAAGCACTTCGTAGTTCTTATGACTGCTGCAACTTTGAAGGCGTTGAACATCACACCAGGCATTTGCTGTTTTCTGCAATGAGTTACGTCATAGATGTAGCAGATGAATTTGGTGAACTTGTCGGAATCTGCCCTGGTCAGCATAAAGATCGATTGGAAGGAGTTCTTAACAATTACCGACAATATTCTCGAAGCGTTCCCGAAGCGGGCGAGTTTTTCAATTATGCGCTTGCAGAACAACGGAAAGCAAATTTAGATATGTTAGCAATTGTAGATGTCGGCGTCAAGCACCCGCGTCCGTTTGTATTTTTGCAAAATATCCCCGAAAGCGCGATGAAGTCTTATGCAGGCAGAGTGATATAAACAGTTACTGAAAAATTAATGTTTATGCTCAAGCGCGCTTTCGATCGAGCCAAGAGACTGATCGATTACAGTCTTGAGTGAATGCCCTTCAGCGCGGCCATTGAATCGTTTGCCAGCAGCTACGAAATTCACATTGATCTCAAATGCAGCGTGGATGCCTTGTGCATGCACGTCTTTTTTGACAACGGCTAATTCATCGAATTCTCCGAAATGATGTTTCATCTTCTGCGCGAATTTGTCGACAGATACCGTCGCATCCATGCGCTCAACAGCGTTGAAACCAGAAAGTTGTATTGTATTTTTTTCCATGCATCGCCTCCAAGATGCAAAAGGATTATCTTTGGAGTTTAAATACATTCGGGAACAATAATTGCCGTCGCAGGCAAAAAGCTCACTATTTTGCGACGTGACAAAAAATCATTTGAGCGCATATTCGCTGCAGACAGTGAGCGAATCACGAGAGGTGCTCAGCGCGCCGAACGAAAGCTCCAGAACGCTCCACGCGCGGATACGTCGTCCAAGCATCGCGAGCCGATTCGCGTATTCTTCTCGAACTCCAAGCATCGCTGCGACATATGTTGCAGAGTGACCCTGATCCTCAAGTTGCCTATTGCTAAGTCCCTGCGCATGAATCAGGTCATGCATGAGAAGTGCGTCATCTTCATCATCGGGCATTCTCACTCCGATTGATTTTTTCCCGACACCATAATATGCGAACCCCTCTCGATTAGGAACAATTGTCGTTGCATCTTCAACTATTTTTTCAAGCTTCTCGTTTGCCATTCACAAAAATAAACGGCGGTACTATAAAACAATTTCTGCGACGAGAGAAAGACATTGCAAACCAAAAAAAAGAAACTGACAAACGCAAAGTGACTATTGCGTCGTCATCATTTGAGTTGCACAACTTTTATATATTCGGCGTCCCCGAAAAAGCGGCTAAGAGGTGGAGTTTAATCCTTAAACACGACCAATACGTTGAGCAGCTCTATGCAAAGCTCAAAGACCATTATGACGTGATTTATAGGTCCCTCCCGCTCTTTTCTGAACGAGATCGATTGATCGGAGAAATCGACATGGTTGGTGTATCACCAAATGGCGTCGATGTCTTTGAAGTGAAATGCAGCTTTCGTCCAGTCAAGGCGAGGAAACAATTGCTGAAGATAAAAAAGATATTCGGCAATGTGGACAAAGATGTCAGCGTGTTCTTCTATCATGGAGCCGGCGAACAACTTGTAAGGATGGAATGATAATCCAGACCAAAATATATCAATGAACAGCAAGAAAAACTGCTCATTCTCAGTGGGGAACCCTTCCCATTCCAAAAACAGATTCTTTGCAATCATCCAATTGGCGGCATACAACGTCGTATATCTGAGCGATTGACTTTCTCCCATCGATCACTGTGAGGGATGGATTATACAATAGCGACATTGAAATATATTCGCAATATAATTTCTGCAGGTAATTTTTGGAAAAGACATACTCTTGAGTCTGCGACCATTCATCTGATTGGGCATGACGAGTATAAGTCAAGGACGGCTCGGTGAGGAACAGAAAAGGATACGTGACTTCTTTGCGGAACTGAGAGAAGTAGGCTTGCGCAAAATAACATTCCTCAGACGTTATTGCGCGGGTCGCAAGTTCAGTATTGAACCATGCGATGCTGTCGAAAAAACCTCTGTCGAGAATGATGACGTCGTAATTCCCGCTCAATTTGGCAGTAAAATATTCTTCGAGCACTTTGTTGAAGAACAAAAGATTATATGCGAATCCCCATACGACACCGACCGAGATTTATGTTTCAATGCTGCGATCAGCAATGACAGAGACGCGCAGATTTCTTGATCCAAGCTCTTGGGCAAGTTTTGAGATGACGCTGCTCTTTCCTGCACGAGGAATTGCTAGAAATTATTTTTATATGAAGAGGTTCTTTCTGCTGTTTGGTATACAAGCAGTTCTTATAG
>CAZGJY010000194.1:0-2450 GCA_964525725.1 uncultured Methanosarcinales archaeon
CCAGGTCAAGCTCAGCGTCATCAAGAGCGAGTCGATGGCAAAACAGATGAATCAGTCAATCCTTTCGCAGTTCCCGCAAAATCTGAAAAAACAAAGGTAGTGTTATTTTCATATAGTATTATTTTTGCATAATACAAGTGACCAATAACGTTAATAAGCCGTTCGAATCCTCACTTGTTCGGACATCCATGACATACACTGAGCGCATCATCTCGCAGATACAGAAACTGACAGGTCAGCAGCAAATCATCCTGACGTCGCGCTGCAACGCAGCAATCCTTCTTGCGCTCAAAGTCGCAAAGCAATTGGGTTATTCTTCTGTGACAATCCCCGATTGGGGCGGTTGGATGACATATGAGCAGTTTGCCACTAAACTCAAATTGCCAGTCCACAAAATAAAAACAGACGACGGGCAGATCGATGCAAAAGAGCTCAAACTCACAGAGAAAACAATTTTGTTGCTGCACTCACTCGCAGGTTATCACTGGCGGCTTGACACAAAAGAAATCGCCGCCGCCGCGAAACGAGATGGCGCATTATTCGTCGAGGATATCTGTGGCTCAATCGGCGACGGCGCGGAGACGTACGGCGACATTGTCGTATGCAGCTTTGGTGCGGCGAAACCTGTCAACTTTGGCACTGGCGGTTTTTTCGCGACGAATACCATAGCACTCTACTCGCTTGCGAATGCACTGCTTGAGCCGATCGATCCTGAGACGTTCGACCAGCAATCGCTGCTAGACAAACTGACACCCCTCAATCTCTCAAAACGTCGTACAAAGCTCTTCACTCGAAGAGACGAAATGCGTTTGTTGTTTGAGAAAGCAGGCTTTGTCTGTGACGGCGATTCTTCTGCGCTCGTGTTGATTGTTCCTTATTCGTCGGAGTCGCAGAAAGCAGCGATCATCGGCATCTGCGCTGCGAGCGGCATTGAATATACGGAGTGTCCTCGATATATCCGCAGCGGCAAGCGAGCGATCAGTGTTGAAATAAAGCGATTGTAGTCTGGACGCTTGCCGTTCTTTTCTGATGTGGAATGTTGTATGCTGTATCCAAAAAATAGAGTTTCATCTGTCGTAGTATTCGTTGCATTGAATCATCCCCGACAGATTACTTGTTTCGTATTGATTTAATTGTTAAGAGCATATGTATATATGTTCAGTTCCAGAACCAGTTCTATTGCTCTATGGCTTGACCTGTTTTGTACTATCATTTTTATCGCCGTTCTGTGGATCCTCAAACTTTGGCAAACGCAACAATCCATTATACGATAGCACCCGCCGGACTGCGTTGTCAAGCATCAGCCTGTCATCGTGAGTAAGGACTGCCTTGTCTGCAAAAGAATATGGCGATATCTTTGCGAGAGCGTATGCACAAAGCTCGTACAATGAAGGTCGTTGCGCGCAAATAATTGATGAGACAGAACCAATACTACGCAACGCAATCTTTTTGCTCTTGTGCACTAGATGCAGTGGAGAATGATTGCACACAGAGATGACGGGAGCAAATAATTCTCCTCGATAAGCGACGAGACTTCCATGTCGCTGCACAAGCTCTGCGAATGGTTGATTGAATGGTTGATTCATAGCTTCTGTTTCTCATAAGGCGCGCAGCCAGAGAATCCGCCAGCATAATCTTCGCCGAGCAAAAGATCGATACTCTTGCACTCAAGCGGACCAGCCTGCGTCTCGATTGTTTTCTGCTCGACAATGCGGCTGAAATATTGGCTCACCGGATCAGCGTATTTAATAGCAAGATCATTGATACGGACGCCATTATGCCGTGCGAAGAAAATGCCGCGAGAGTTTTGTTTCGCATCGTTGATGCGAGTCATATATTTGATCGCAAGTTCTCGTTCTTGTCCTTCATACGACGGATTGCCATCAGCTCCGATGGGATCGCAGACATATTCGACAAGTTCTGCGAATGATTTCTCGATGTGCGTGTACGGGACGCAGCGCGAGAGCCCAAGCCGCTGCTTCTTGTTCCCCACAGCATCGGTGATTTCTACAAGATCGTCAGGATTGTCCGTGCCGACCATAACAAGCAATGGTTTATCAGTCATGACAAGAGCATTGCGACAATGTAGATTAATGATTGTCGATGAGAAAAACGGAAAAAAGAACAGACGCTGTATCAATTTTGCGAGGACGCCGAAAACTCATTTCAAAAGAAATCAATCACCTGCGTATTGTGATAAAATTAAAAAGAGCAAAATCAAAACAAAGTGGGTTCAGTTTTGTCCGGCTTTCATTCTCAACATAGAAATAAGACCAATTATTGATCGTTCCGCAGCGGGGTCATGAACTTTGCCTTCTCTAAAGAAACGGTTATTACATTTTTCAGCCAAACTCCTGATTGGTTGCGAATCTTCCCAGAAGCGTAAATCTTTTGAAATTGCAAAATAGCCATCTGCTCTCGTGCAAGGTAGTTTGCACCCAAACTCCAGA
>CAZGJY010000195.1:0-2428 GCA_964525725.1 uncultured Methanosarcinales archaeon
TTTTTCTCTAGCTGCCGCAATCGATAGACGACTGTTGTCTGAGGAATCTTGGTGTGAGATGAAATCTCAAGAGTCGACATGCGCGCATTCTCAGAAAGACATTGCAAGAGAGCTACATCATGTTCATCAGAAGAAACAATGTCCGACGCGCCCTTTTTCCTCGCAGTCGTCAGGCTCTTTGCCGCTGCAGATATGTTCGCGACGAGCGGAGTGATTTGTTGCGCATGCACTGCATTCCCGACAAGCCTGTCGCGAGGGAATTGGACAGCCGAGTGCATGAACGCATATTTGTGCTTGAGAAGGTCTGCGCCAAGATATTCTTTGATCTTTTGCACAGCGATGACTACCTGGTCCATCGATTTAGTCCACAGAAAGACGCCATAATTATATTCTTGGTCCATCGAATAGATGAGGCCGCAATGCAACGTCTTGTCAAGGAAACGTAAAAATACATTCTCCTGCTCAGAAGAGAGCACTTGTGTCGAAATATTGAGACGATGCGTCGAAAAACCAAGCTTTGCAAGATTCAGCATTGGATAATAGCCTGCAATGATGCCCGATGCCTCAAGCGCGCGGATATGCACGCGGACAGTCTCTTTGTTCTCTCGTATTTTCTTCGCAATCGCATTGATCGGCAATCGGGCATTGCAATCAAGAATAGCAATGATTTTAGCATCAATCGTTGAGAGCACTGGGATTGTCGGAAGTATTGACGGTGATGACGATGTTTGCATCATCATAGGTATAACAACTCTATATATAAAAATTGCTAAAAAGCACACATCCATGGAGAAAGACATAACAATATACAAATAATACCATTCTAAACAAGTGAACCTATGGAACATGACACAAAACGAAGAGAACAACAGACAAAACGCGCAAGCGGAATGGTCTCAGACAACGGAGCGATCGTCGAGCCAGAATTGTGCTAAAAATAAGCAATTGCTCTTATTGCAAACAAAAAATGATCTCGCAGAGTGGTTCGCAGACAATTGGTTTGAGCGAATAGGCAAAAATGCTAAAAAGCGTGAAGAGCCATTCACACACATACTTATCCATAATATACTTCGAGAAAACAAGGTCGAGCAATTACTCGAAGCTGCATGTAATGCTGAGTTCAAGCACGTAGTTTCCAGACTCTATGAAATGGATCTCGGACCACATTTGCACGAGACCGAGAACAACATTTTGCGGCGATTCGACGAGTTTCTCAACTCGCCGCAAGCACTCGATCTTTTTTGCGAAATATTACAGATAAAGACGACAAAAGAGACAGCAACAAAGCTGTATTGTACGACACATATCGCACGATTCAAAACCGGAGATTTCATCAAAGCACATAACGACGTCGCGCCCAAACGGAGAGGAACATTCGTCCTTTATCTGACGACCGCCAAAGAATCCGACGGCGGCGCTCTCGAATTGCTCGACGATAAAAGACAAGTCGTGCAGCGATATGCACCACAAAGAAATTCGATACTCTTTTTTGTTCCAACCAAAAGTTCGCTGCACCAAGTGACGCGGATACAAACTGATAATCCTGACGCAATCCGCTATACACTCACCGCCGGCATCTTTGAGGAGTAAACAACTAACGATGCCGCATGAAAAATGAAATTGAGTCTCACCCCGATCTGTTCGGAAAGCTTTGTCTTGACTACTACCTGACCGGCAATGAGCCGGAGAAGACATTCTATGAGTTGTGTTCCCAAAAGAAGGATGCGAATAGAAATAAAGTATCGGACATGACAGTGCAAATACCTGATTATCCAATCTCGTTCTACGTTGATAGCAAGCTGCGGCAAATTGAGCAAGATATACTCTCAACGTATGCCGTTGGAACGATTCTCGACATCGGCTGTGGCTGCTCGCGAGTGCACACGTTTTTAGAACAGCAACAGAAAAAGCCTCAATCCAGACAGAAAGTAAAAGTCATAGGAATCGATAATTCACCGTCGATGCTGCATATCAGTCAGGCAAAAGGAGCGACGGTATATCCACGAAATATTCTGACACAATCAATCAATGATCTCCCTGCAGACACTTATTTGCTCATGGGCAACGGTTGGGGTATGCCAGGAAAACCAGAGCAGCTCAAGAAAGTGCTGAGAAAAATACATCACGCATCGCCGCCACATGCCTCAGTTATCGGAGAAAGCAATGACCCGACCAAGTCAACTATTGAAGCAGACCAAATATGCAATAGATTAAACATACACGACGGATTATACATCGGAAGCCGCAAGTGGAGATTCGGCGCATCAATAAATGGAGATATAAACAATGGAAAACCATCCAATTGGACACTCTACGAACCAGACTTTCTGCAAAAAGTTGCACAAGAATGCGGTTGGAGACTCAAGGAACAAGTCGCAGAGAAGGGGTCACCATACGCCGCATATTTCGTCATTCTACAAAAAGGCTA
>CAZGJY010000196.1:0-2423 GCA_964525725.1 uncultured Methanosarcinales archaeon
TTAGTAGCTTAATGAGTAAGGGAGAATTCAATATAGATTCTCTAAATTCATTGAATGAACTACTTTTGATTTGGGCTTCAAATAATTGGCGAGCCCGAGCAAAAGAAAAGCCTTTTTTATTATCTCAAGTCGATAGCTTTGTGAAAGCCATCGACTACGTTAATTTCTTAGAGGTTGTTCAAGCCAGAGTTCATCTTCTGACAGATAATTCTCAATTTATGCTAAAGTATTGGCAAGTATTAATGGATATGTATCGAAACTATGGCATAATAAGTCCGGGTCAGCGAGACAAGGCATTCAAATATTCGAAACTGGATCAGGAGAACGCACCAGGTTCTAGTTTTTATCGTGGCATGGATTTAATTGAGTTCTTCAAAAAAAATTATGCTTTCATTATATCCATCCATTATATTTTAAAAAAAGGTTATCGTATATCGCAGATAAATAAATTTGATACTTTGACAAAGTATGACATCTTGTATGTTTTAACACTGTTTTTCTCGAGCGGAAGTGATGTGTGGGGAGCTACTGAGGATAAAATTTTAAAAATATTATCTGCCGTCGAAGGTGAAGAAAGTGACAGAAAGTCATTTCTTAGAAAAATGACGGGAGGACAGGGTGTTCCCATATGCATAAAGCTCGGAGATAACATAGTTTTTTCTAAGCAGACTTTGCTTTTTTATGCATTCTACTTCATAGGTATATATTCAAGGCAGAATGTTGTTGTAGGTGGCAAACAAGCCGCTTCAGTGGAATTTGAAGAGCAGATAAAGCAAAAACTACTAAATATGAAAATAAGAACTCTAAACAGTAGCGAATTTACGCCTAAAACTGCGTACCCTCATGGATATGATGTAATAGCTGTAGATGAACAAAAAAAAGTGTTGTATCTATTGGAAGCAAAATATCGTGATTTTCCTCCTTCATCTTTTTCACCTGCTGAGTTATTGACAAACGAACTTGACGGCGAAGAGGGGTTAATTAGATTTTGTGAAAAGCAAAAGGACGCTGTAGACTGCTTCGTACGAGATAGACCTGATTTCGAACAAAAATTAAATTTCTCATTTGAGGGCTATTCAATTAAGGCGGGAATTGTAACAAAGTTTGCACCATTAATCAAGGAATGTCACGGCATTCCTCTTGTTGAGTTTGACAATCTTGATGCAATTATTTAACTGCACTTGTCTCCTGAATTTTATCACTAATTAAGCCGACCTTGGTTAGTGGTGCTACCCGTAGAAATAAGGGGCTGGCGCACGATTGGTGTCCGTTACAAATAACTTTCTGCTCGTGAAGTCAAAATTCGCTACTTCTTAAGACCTGCAAAATAGCAGAAATACCCGTCGTGACCAGTCGTCAAAATAGTGAAGATTGGCGTAATACTGGAGCAAATTGGTAAGTTTTAAATTAGAAACCACTGTTGATAATTACTATATGGCGGAATACTACCTCTCCTCTTTTGTCGATAAACTGAAGTATACTGTAGAGTTATTTAGGAATAGATTTTCTATATCCGCAATAGGAAAAATTTACAAAATTCAACCCGTACTCCTGAACGAGTATATTAAAATTCAAAACGAGCTCACTTTTCTGAACATGGCTAGCGTGAAAGATTTGAGTTCGGACAAGTCAAATTATAACAAACATATATTTTATGGTCAAATACATAACAAATTAAGACATCTCAACGAGGAATTCTATATTGTTCTTAAAGAAGACATGCCTAACTCTTTCTTCGCGATAATACGACTTCTAGTTGAAATGGCAACCATTGTTAAATATATACAGTATGTGGACCACACCTACTATCTGGAGTTTTTCAAAAAGTCTACAATTCATTACAAAGACCTCAGAGAAGCAATCAAAAAGAAAAACAATAAACTTGTTGACGACCTGCTCTTTCCAGATTGGGAAGACTTTTCAGAAATTTCACATATTAAAGAAGGAAGTTTTGCTTTGTATTCATGGGCAGTTGTAAATAAAACTGGAGAAAATATAGGCGAGACAAAAAACCACTCTAATTATGAAATGGAACATGTACCCGAAACATCAGTGATGATTGCATCTCGAAACTATTTGAGTGATGAGCTAAAAAGAATTATGGTAAATAGATATTTTATTTACACTCAAATGATTTTAGCTGAAGTAAGAAAAAATCTAGAACATTGCTAATGAAACCTATCGATAAGTTTGGTCGTGACATTTACGCAAGCAAATATAATGTCATGCTGGCTCATGGCAAAATACTAGGCGTAAATGGTTATAGAGAAGCTAGAGTAAAGCATAACCTATTCTTCAGAAAATTCGATGGTGGCGTATTCTTTGCGGATATGAGGGGGACTGAAGATATGCCTATTTGGGAATGTCAAGATCCGCTTTTCTACTGGAGTTTCGACGAAGGTGTACCTGCATGGAAAGCGAGA
>CAZGJY010000197.1:0-2417 GCA_964525725.1 uncultured Methanosarcinales archaeon
TGTTGTTTATTGCGCCCCCGTCGCTCGACGATTGATAGCCGTGCAATGACGTCTTTGTCGTTGCATTTCTTTTTGTATGTCGCAAGGATTTGCTTAAATGCGTGTGCTGCAATTGAGTAATGGTATGATTCGAGTGCTTGGCGCAACAAATGGAGATCGACTGCTTTGTCTTCTGCGCGCTTCGAAAAATATGAGAGTCCAAAATCGATGAGCACTATTTCGTTTGTCTGTTTTCTTGCAGCATTTTTTTTGTTGCCATTCTTCGCATCACGAACTATCATGTTTGACGTCGTAAGATCAGAATGTATGATGTCGAGATTGTGCATTTGTGCAAGGGTCGTGCCGAGCTGCGTTGATATTTGTCTGACATTGACATTTTTCTCAGTCAACACATCACGCAGTATTTTTCCGCCGACAAATTCCATGTCAATGAACATTTTGCCGCCAGCATCGTTTACTTTTTTGAGCTGCGGCGCACAAATATCATTTTCATGCAGTCGTTGCAATATCTTCGCTTCCGAGCGCGTTCTTGTTTTTCGCAGACGCAAATCGATCTGCGTCAATCGATATTTCTTTTCGGGTCGAGATTTACGCACAGTTGTCTTATTTGTTTTCGTGACGATTGCTTCTGCGCCGATTCCAAGAATGATCTGATTTCTTTTTTCTTTTCTCGCTTCAGTCATGGTCGGCGGTCCTCGTCGCGAAAGCGTATACACATATTGGTGCGGCAATCTTACAGTTCGATTGCGACAACGTCTCGGTCAATGCGTTTGAGCGCTTCGTTGATCTTACCGATGAGATCGTTGTTCGGATCAGAAGTGAGTAATGAACCTTTTATCTGGCGAAGGACATCGATGATTTGGCGGAACAATCTGATGATGTCGCCTTCCGCAAGATTACAGTGCACGAGCAGATCCGTGAATTTTCCGTCGGTGCACCAAAGCGTCACGATGCGATTGAGTTTTTGCAACGCGATTGGTTTGAGTTTTTTTGAGAGGAAATCATTTTGGTGGATGAGTTTCATCATATCGTCAATGTGAACATGCTTCACTTCAAAATGATCCTGTCGTCGTGGTTCATAGATGAGGGCTGCGATTATCACGAGCACTTGCGGGATTGTCATTTCGTGAAGGATGCCGCTGTGGACAAGCTCGCTAATCTCTAGTTCTTTCGTATAAATCTTTGTCGCGAACTCTCCTTTCCATGTAAGCCTATTCTCCTCGAGGAATCCGAGGCGCGTGAGTGTCTTCACGTAATTGTTGAAGCTCTGTGCGATGCGAACTTGGTTTTGTGATTGTTTCTTGACGAAATATCCGAAATTACTTTTGAGGATGATATCTATTTCATCTTCAGTGTGACTCTTGATTAGGTTGAGGACTGTATTGTAGCTCAGATCGTATCTCGACACGATTGGATCCTTGTCTTCTGCAGTGAGCAATTTTATTTTATGAAAATTGTCTGATTGATTCCTGTCGATGATTGATATCGAGTAGCCGACAGTGTCTATCCCTCGACGACCCGCTCGACCTGCGAGCTGGAAATATTCTTTTGAGTTAAGGAGCCGGAATGAGATGCCGTCGTATTTCTCGAGGCTTCCGAAGCAGACTGTTTTTGCCGGCATGTTGATGCCGACGGCGAATGTCTCGGTTGCGTAGAGGACTTTGATATATCCTTTGTCGAAGAGATTCTCGATGATCTCTTTGAGTTTCGGAAAAAGACCCGCGTGGTGGACGCCAACGCCACGGACGACGACTTCTTTGATGTCGCGCGTCGATTGCATATTTCTGATCGGGTCGGTGATCGTCTCGTTGAAATAATTGAGGATCTCCTTTTTCTGCTCGGGCGTCGTGTAATTTCGCTTTCTTGCAAGATCGCTCGCGCGTGATTCGCAGAGCGCACGTGAGAATGAGAAGAATATCGTCGGAAGCCAGTTGCGCTCCTGGAGCGCATCGATGAGATCGACGTGGTAGGGGATGGAATTTTTCTGGAATTTTCCTTTGTTTCCACTTCCTCCTTTGTCACGGCCGCCTCGATGGCCGCCGCTTCCGTGTGCTTGCGCGTTTTGACCTGGACCGTGCCTGTGTCTTTTGTCGACGACAAAATGAGCGCTGGATCTGCTGTCGAGGTTGTTCTCTTTGTCGTCTTTGCTCACATCGTCGATCGTCGTGATGCCAAGACGCATGTCGTAGCAGAGGTGGTTGAGCGGTACTGCACGTTTCATGTAGTGCACAGTCTCAACGGGATGATGTTTTATCGATTCGATCCATTGCGCGAACTGTTTGTAGTTCGGGATTGTCGCGGAGAGACAGAGGAATCGCACAGTTTCTGGTGAGAAAATAATACTTTCTTCCCACACAGTTCCGCGCTCGATGTCGTTGATGTAGTGGATCTCATCGAAAATGACGTAACTGACTTGC
>CAZGJY010000198.1:0-2317 GCA_964525725.1 uncultured Methanosarcinales archaeon
CCTTCTGGAAGAGATCCGATGTTATACGATTTGAATGCATTCAATCCGACGGCATTCTGCGCAACGCTCGTCTTCCCAATGCGACGCATACTGCGTATCGAGCGCATATTGTGTTGTATTGTGTGTTGTATCTTTTGCTGCATTTGCATCAATTCGCTTGATTGCTGACAATAATGGGCGCTTCAAAAGCATTCACACCCTTTTTGACCAATGACGGATGTTTTCGCTGCAGCGACATTAATCTTTATATAATCGGCAACAATTCCTGCACGTATGGCAGCCTCGACGACTCGCGCAACTTCGAAAACTTCGGTACCCCCGTCAACTTCAAATTCCACGCAACACACATCTTGTCCTTTGGTATTGTATAATACGTTGACACGCAAGAAAGAGATATTTGTCCCAATAGATGCTGCTCCTACTGGCAACAAAAAAGTCGGCTTGTATACGTGCGGACCGACAGTCTATCATTATGCACACATCGGAAATCTGCGCACGTATGTGTTTGAAGATATTCTCGTGCGCGTCCTTCGAAGGAACGGTTACATCGTCAACCACGTCATGAATATCACGGACGTCGGACATCTGACTGGCGACGAGAATGATACTGGCGAAGACAAGATGGAGAAGGGTGCTCGCCGCGAAGGGAAGTCTGTCTGGGACATCGCGAATTATTATTCAAAAGTATTCTTTGATAATTGCGCGGAGCTCAACATCATTCCGCCGACAATCACGTGCAAAGCGACGGACCATATCAAAGAGCAGATTGCGCAGATTTTGCAGCTCGAAAAAAATGGATTCACGTATCGCATCGACGATGGAATCTACTTTGACACGGCAAAGCTTTCTGATTATGGAAAGCTCGCGCGCCTCGACATAAAAAATCTCAAAGCCGGCATCCGCGTCGAGCTTGTGAGTGGAAAGCGCAATCCGACAGATTTCGCGCTCTGGAAATTCTCGCCAAAACCTGAACCTGGCGTTCCCAAGCGCGCAATGGAATGGGAATCTCCATGGGGCATCGGTTTTCCTGGCTGGCACATCGAATGTTCAGCGATGAGCATGCATTATCTCGGCGATCATTTTGATATCCATTGCGGCGGCATCGATCACGTTCCGGTGCATCATACGAACGAGATCGCGCAAGCCGAAGGAATCACTGGCAAACGTCCGTGGGTCAATTATTGGCTGCACGGCGAACACCTTGGCATGGGCGATACATCGAAAATGGCAAAGTCCGGCGAGAGTTTCGTCACGCTTGACGTGCTCAAGACTAAAGGGTACTCACCGCTGTCATATCGATATCTTCTTTTGCAATCGCATTATCGCAAACAGATACAATTCAATTTCTCTGCGCTCGATGCGGCGCAGACGGGACTCGAAAAAGTTCGACGACAGATCGTCGAATTGCAAGCGAAAGCCGGTAAAAGTTCTGCTGGCAAAATTTCAGCAGTGTACTCCGAAAAATTCGAGTCGGCAATCAACGACGACCTCAATATGCCTCAGGCGATCGCGCTCATCCACGCAGTGCTCAGCAATTCTGGCGATTCGTCACAGTCTCTGCCATCTTCTTCGTCGTTGACGTCTGCTCTTTCTGACGCAGATAAATTAGCGACGCTGTATTCGTTCGATTCTATCTATGGACTAGATCTTGCGAATTCGGGCAAATATCTTGCAGCAGTGAGCGGCGCTGTCGCGAGCGGCGACATTCCTGTTGCAGTGCAGATCATACTTGATGCGCGCAAGCTTGCGCGCGAGAAGAAGAATTTCGCTGAGAGCGACCGACTGCGAGATGAGATTGCGACGCTGGGCTACATTGTGAAAGATTCGAAGGGCGAGCAGGAATTGACGCTCAAATAAGCCTAAAGGCATTCAAATGAGTCTCAACTACTGTTGTCATTCAAAAATTTATAAACATCGCCGCTCCACTACATCACTATTATGATTGGTTGTTATTATGATTGACTTCGTTCCAGTTTTTGGTAAATCATTCAAGGGACTTTTGAGCCATCGCAAGTCTTTATGCTTCATAGCGAGCGGCATCATTCTGCAGTATGTACTGCTCTTTGTCCTTTTGGGCGTGACTGGTGGCTTTGGTCTTGTTTCCGAGCTACAATCTGAGCGATCGTCATTCGCGCAGAATCTCTCTGTTGAAGCAGCAGCAAATACGTCGGATTCTTTTGCTGCGATTGCGGCGACTGATGATCAATATGTCACAAGGCAATTCTTCAACAAAATTGTGGATGATGGGACATTTTCTGATTTGCTCAAATCATATATCACTCCATTCACCGTGATTGCTTCGATCATTTTCGCGATC
>CAZGJY010000199.1:0-2306 GCA_964525725.1 uncultured Methanosarcinales archaeon
GCTCATATTTGTGGTCGATCTTTTGCATGTCTTTTTCTCGAACGGGAAAGGCGTCTTGAGCAGCTTTGATTTCCTCAACGTAATTCTCAATCTCCTCGTGTTTTATTTTGTCTTCATTTCATATGCATTCGCAAAAGACAAAGAAGATGGCGGCAGTGTATGGCAATCGATGAAGCAAGGCGTTCGCTTCGGCGTGAAGAAGGCGCACTATTATGTCCTTAATTTTTTGTTGTTCGCGCTCTATCTGATTCCGTACACAAATGATCACATCGTCGCTCCGGCTCTCAATATATTCAATTCTCTCGGCATTCTTGGCTATGCTATCCAACTTCTTGTTCTGTTCTTCCTCTACACATTCCTCATCGCAAATATATTCACGATCACGTATGAAGTAGCACCAGAAATTGTGTCGCAAGACGATACAGTTGCGAACACTGTGCGTTCAAGTTCAATCCGTTCAACAGGTCTCCACCAATGAGCAACAGCAGCAGCACACACAAAAAAGCGAAAGCATTCTCGCCGCGAGCTGAGTCTGAGACGTTTCGCGAGCAATATTCGCTCGCAGACTTGCTTGTCGTTATCATTCTTCTCTTGCTTCTTATCGTGCTAGGATATGCGACGATTAAATACGATATTCTCTCTCACGATGCATATACGACTGCGACGCGGAAATATAATGCAACTGTCGTGCCTGTTGCGTCAGGTGCGTCAAGCACGACTGCCGCCGGCGTGTCTATTCCCAATCATTCAAATTATATTCATGATTCCACACTGGATTCAACGGTGAATTTCGCGGCGAGGTATATGTAACATGGTAGAAACGCAGACGATGACAAAACAGACGATGGGATTGTTCCTTCTCCTTATTGTCGGCGTCATCTCTTTTTTCATCATCAAACCGCTTCTCATCTCAATCTTGAGCGCATCTATCTTTGCGATCCTCTTCCGACCAATATACAATAAACTCAACAAATACATACGCTCAAAAACACTTTGCGCAAGCATCATCAGCATTGTCGTAATCCTCCTCGTATTTCTTCCCATCTGGTTCTTGGGTCAAGCAGTCTTTGTAGAGACTGCAGGAATCGTCCACGACATTGCGTCGCAAAACCTCAGCTCAGAGCAAGTGTACAGCACAGTCATCGCATTCGCTCAACGAACAATCGACATCGTTCCTGGCGTCAATCAACTCGATCTCAAATCTATGGCACTTGATTCATTGAAGGATGCGAGCAATTGGGCACGCACGCAGCTCTTTGCAATACCTTCCAGACTTTTCTTTGGCATCATGAGTCTTTTCCTCTTCTACTACTTGCTCAAGGATGGAGACAAATTTGTGCAATGGATATATGACGGATTGCCCATCTCGAAGAAAAATCAGTTGCATATCGACTCGCAGCTCAAGTCAATCACGTATTTCGTTGTGTATGGTCAAATTGTTACAGCAATCATCCAAGGTCTTATTGCGATGCTCGGCTATTGGCTCTTTGGGATCCACGCGCCAGTCCTCTGGGGAATTGCGACAATGTTCTTCTCGCTCGTCCCAGTCATCGGCACAGCGATAATCTGGATACCCGCATCGATATTCCTCTTTGTCAACGGACTGGGCATTATGGGAAGTGGAGCGGATGGCAGTTGGTGGCTCGGTATCGGTTTGTTCGTATATGGATTCTTGATCATCGCAGGTTTTGTCGATTATATCGTGCGACCGTTGCTCATCGGTGCGTCGTCGCGGATTCATCCGGCGATCGCACTCATCGGTGTCATCGGTGGTGTCGTTCCGCTCGGCTTCATCGGCATTTTTGCCGGACCGCTCATCCTCGCATTGTTCATAACGTTGTATGATATTCTTATACGAAAAATTGCGACGTGATTATAGTAATAATATTTAATGACACGAATTGTGTTTTTTGAAACGAGTGTTTTTATGGGAAAAAAGAGAAATAAGAGAAATGATAGATCTGGTCGGAAAACGGCAAAAAGAGTGAATACTGCCAGTCATTCATCGGGAAAACGACGGCAACTCATGCACATTGCGCATACGCTTAAGATCAGAAAGATTCCGGTGAGCACTGGCGGACCCGCGATCGCGCTCGTCACGCGCGGAGACGCGCGCATGTTCTCGTTGCGCCCTGGCGATCGAGTCTTGATCCGCAACGGGCGCAAGTCTGACATATTCATAATCGATTTCACACGACCAGGTCATATGCTGCGTTCTGGCGAGATAGGCCTCTTTGACGAATCATCAAAGATTCTGGGCGCGGAAAACGGGCAACGCATCACACTCAGTGCTGCTCAGAAACCGC
>CAZGJY010000200.1:0-2294 GCA_964525725.1 uncultured Methanosarcinales archaeon
GGAACTAATTGTTGAGCAACCTTTTCACGCAATTGCGCAAGTGTCAAATTAGCATTCGCGAGAGTTGCATTGAGATCAGTGATACCAAGCGACGACATTTGCTGTGAAATGTATGCGTCGATCTGTGCATCGGTCGCTGTGATGCCGAGGTGATTTGCTTGAGCCGCAACAATTTTTTGCTCTTCTATAGCGTGTATCGCCGCAGAAGTATTGAGCGTCACGTTTTGCTCAAGAGCAATTGCTTGCAATGCAGTCACTTCACTCCGATTGATAGTCAACTGCTGGCCTTGGAAATCTATCACTGCGGCAAGTGTTGATGGATAATGATCTTGATTGAAGTAATAGACGGCACCGGCAATAATGAGCAGAAGAATGACACCGCTCACGATAAGAAAAACTTTGTCATAAAAAATATGATTGCGCTGCTGTTGCTTTGCCATATGAGTAAATCCCCCTGGATGACTGAATCTAATGATTGAATAATGATTCAATACTGATTCCAAGTCAAGTATTATAAATATTATGGCCAAAAGTGATTGAGAAAGAGATGTAGCAGGAAAATGAACAAATTGAGCTCAAAAAAGAAATCTTTGTGAAAACGCGCCGACGGAAGATACCACAATATTTATAAATAAACTAACCCATTTGTGCTTAAAAAAGAGGAAATGTTAAATGATTAAACGTGAATGGGTCAATATTCTAGCAATCGTTCTTTTTTTCGCGTTGGCACTCTTTTTCCAGCAGAATGCTGTGCGAGATTCAGCAAATAACATTGTTACGGCCTACGATGTAGCCGGAAATCCTCTCACAGCAACATCCCCTTTCATCGCAATCTGGCTTTTGCCGCTCGCAGCACTTGCTCTCTACGTATTGACACTTGTCATCGCAGACATGAGCGTCTATAAGATACACCTTGATCGATTCTTTGACAAGTTCTTCTCATTCAAATTGACAATGATATTCCTTATTTTCGCGATTTACGCATCACGCATGCTCGTCAACTTCCATCAAGACATGAACGGCAACCTGGAAAGCTATGCGTTAGTGGGCATTGTTTCGATCGGTTTCTTCTATCTCGCATATATGATGCACCATCTCAAGTCGAACCACTTCGCGCCTTGGATCAAGGGACGCAATAAAATGTGGGAAGAGACACATCATGTCGGTACATGGCTCTTCCTTATCTGCGGCATTCTCGTGTTGATGAGTCTCCTTATTACGAAGCTATTCATCTTCTTCATTTCAGTGCCGCTTTTCAGCATTATCATCATGATTGTGCTCTACAGCTATATCATCTTCAAGAAAGAGCACAATCTGAGATAGCTAATTTATGGATAAAGCTCTCTAATTTTCAAATAAATTCACATACGTGGATTACATTCTTCCTCCATTAGTTTTTTAATCACCGTAAACATCCCACAGACATCACTCTTAATGCAAATGAGGTAACACACATGACGACATACACAATACCAGAACTCCCATACCCGTACAGCGCGATCGAACCAGTCATCGACGAAACAACGATGAAAATCCATCATACAAAGCACCACCAAGCATACGTCGACAAACTCAACGCCGCGCTCAAGAGCGCGCCGCTCATCGCAGACAAACCTCTTGAAGAACTCATCTCGAATCTCGTCGTCGTACCAGACGCAATCCGCACAGCAGTGCAAAATAACGGTGGCGGACACCTCAACCACTCCTTATTCTGGGAAATTCTCTCACCGACAAGCGAAGCGCAGCCGATCAGCGGCAAGATAAAAGAAGCGATCGACAAAACATTCGGCAGCTTTGACAAATTCAAAGAACAATTCAGCGCAGCTGCAACGAACCGCTTCGGCTCAGGCTGGGCATGGCTCGTCAAGACGAAAGATGACAAGCTCGAAATCATCAGCACTGGGAATCAAGACAGCCCGCTCACGCAAGGCAAGAAGCCGCTCCTTGGTCTCGACGTGTGGGAGCACGCCTATTATCTCAAATACCAGAACAAGCGACCAGAGTACATTGAAAACTTCTTCAAAGTGATCAATTGGAAGAAAGTCAACGAGCTTTTCGCCGCTAAATAAAGGGAATTAAAACAATAGTTCTCTCGCTCATCATTTTTCTTTATTGCCTTATTTAGTTTTTTAGTTAGTTTTTAGTTTCAATCGTCACGAACTATTGCTCTTCTTGCAAGCGCGCAGACTCTCGACGACGATTGATTGCTTCCCCTGATAGTCTTGCGCAGTCCCACGCACAGTGACGCAATCGCCGACGCCATACGCCGGTTTTTTCGCGCCGACAAAGAAAAC
>CAZGJY010000201.1:0-2293 GCA_964525725.1 uncultured Methanosarcinales archaeon
ACGAGAACTTTCTTATATACTTTTCTTCAGAAGTGTCAGGGTTTCATATTAGCCGTCGGCAATAATTAATTTTATAAAGATTCAATCAAAAAAAAGAAGTATGGGTAAGAAAGGCAATCAATCGCCGCAGCAACCGCAAAGGCTTTTTTGGCTATTCTTCATCATTGCATGCATGCTCGGAACAATCACAGTTCCGCTTGTCCCAATACAACTGCATGTCATTCCATCACACTTACCGACATCAGCACAGCCGGGATCAAGCCAGGCAAAAGCCCTGTGGCAGACTATCTCAGATCAATTCAAATCAGCACTGCGAAATCTCGCATCATCGGCAAAAATAAAAGAGAAAGCGAGCGATGCACTGAAGTTCATCGTCGCTTTCAGCTGGGCAATTGTTATTGCTCTCGTCCTCTTCGCACTATTCAATGTACAACCAACAAGTGCGGTCGAGATTCCGACAAACGTCACGATCGACAACGATCCGCGAGTCGCAACGATAAGTCTCCTCGACAGCGATGGAGGCACTCTGCAAGTGTGGGCGAACGACTCAAGAATATTCAACTGCACAGGCACGGTTACTGACGGTGATGGCTTTGCCGACATGGGAGCGGTGAACGCGACCATCTATGGCCCCACTTCTAACTTTAGCGCTGCGAACAGTGCAGGACTCCATTATTCAAATTTGACTTGCCTCAAGTTTGCGAGTGCAGGAAACTCAAGCACATATACATGCGGATTTTACGTCCATCATCACACTGAGAGCGGAAACTGGACTTGCAACGTCTCAGTCAATGATTCATACGCACGCATAAGCACGAATCAGACGACAAATACTGTAGACATATTCAAGAGTATTTCAGTTCCATTGCAAACAATCGCATTCGGCGCGTACGCACACAACCAAGATTCAGGAACAACGGATAAGAACGTCACAGTGAATAATACTGGAAACGTCGCGTTCAATGTGACATTGGATGCCTACAAAACATCCGGCGTTCCAAACGATAACAGTTCGATGTCTTGCGTGACAGGAACATTACCAGTCGGTAGCATTGTCTTTGCAACAGCAGCAGGAGTCGATGCACTCTCTAAAACTGCGCTTACAAATGCTCCGACGACAATTCCAGCTAATGTTTCTCAAACAGCATACGGTTCTATCGCTCCGGTGCCATATACAGTATATCTAGGAATCGTTGTTCCGGCAACAGGAATGAGCGGTAAATGCGCAGGCTTCCTCGATGTCAGCGCATCTTAACAGTAAACTGAAGTATCATCATTCTGAATGCAGAAGGCAATCATGAAACGCGTCATCCTCATCCATGGCTACGATGGTTCTCCAGACAGAGATTGGTTTCCGTGGATGCAAGAACAACTCAAGAAAGAGAATATCATCTGCATCGCGCCACATCTTCCTGAGCCGACAAATCCGAATCTCGAGCAATGGCTCAAAACAATTCGCAACGCAGTGGGAACTCCCGACCCGCAAACATTTTTCATCGCGCACAGTCTTGGTTGTCTGACGCTCTGCAGATATCTCGAGCGATTGCCAAAAGAAACAAAGATCGGCGGTGTTATTTTCGTCGGCGGATCACCTGGCGGCAGAAATCCTCGAGGTCTCGAAAACTTCGATATGAGCAAAATAAACCCAGAACTCATCAACCCACATCTGCCTAAAAATAGAGTCGTGCAATTCTACGGGACGAATGATTTCATCCCACAAGAATTTGCGACAGAGTTAGCAACGCTTCTTGGTGCAAAACTCATCATCGAAAAAGACAAAGGACATTATTCTGAAGACTTCAATGTCCACAAAGTTCCATCAGTCCTCGACGAGCTCAAATTGCTCTTGCGATGGGAAAAAACAAAAAAGAGAACAAACGTAGTCTCTCACAAGTAGTTGCAAAGAGAAATATTTTTAAAGAGTACAGATTTTCTCAACGTATGTCTGGATTAAAATTATCAGGATTAGATGTAGCGAATATCTTATATCGAGAGATTGAAGCACGAAAAGAATGGCTTGAAACGACGCTGCTATTCGGGAATGCTGCAGAAAATCCATCGCCTCTTGCCGCATTCAGTATGCTGCAAGCAATTTCTGTTCCAATCATCTCACAGGATGAAGCAGGTCGGATTAATTCATATAATGTTGCGGCACAGCGAACATTTGGTTATTCAATTGATCAAGCATTAGATATGACGCCGGACAGAGTCATTGCTAATTTAGGATTTGAAAGTTTAGACCAAAGATCCATTGCTTCGGGTTCGTGCATAGATCGCGTTCTCAATCACGGAG
>CAZGJY010000202.1:0-2281 GCA_964525725.1 uncultured Methanosarcinales archaeon
ATTCGTTTGAATATCTGTCGTATTACTCTTTGCACACTTCGACGTAAAGCTATTTATAGGACAACGTGCATAAACGAACTATGAAAAAGAGAGGAAAGAGCAAAAAGACAGCTAGGGCTGTTGTAGCAAATTGCGGCGTTGCGGCGGCAACTGCGCAATCTCAAACTCCCGAATCAAAAACGACAAATATTGCCGCAGATTCTTCTGATTCGTATGCGTATGGCTTGTTTCGCAAATTCCCGAAATCGCTCGCAAAGGATCTGCAGACGTTTCTCATTCTCTCACCAGTCCATAATCTGTCCGCGAATCATATGCAGATAAGCGTCCATATCGTCAAATCAGTCGGATTTTGGAGAAAACGCCTCGAAGTATGGGCGACGATGACGGATGCGTACTATCAATCGTCCCAGATAAAATTGCTCGAAGTTGCTGTGACAAAAGAGAATGTCCTCAAACTCAAAAGCACGCAAGCAAACAACGTCACGCACACAATGCTTTCTACAAAAAAATATAGCGATCTTCGTGACGAGGTCTGCACTGCAGCCGTTGATTTGCTCGAAGAAGAATATGCTCAATCACAGCAATCTCACATACGCAAAACTTTTAATTCGAAATGATTTGAGTGCAGTTCAATGAGCCCGAACGACAATAAGAAACATAATTTTCTCTTCATCAATCTCGGCGAAGAGCAGGCAACTGAAATCAGCCAAGCTATTGCGAACAAGACCGCACAAAAAATCCTCGATGAACTCAAGCGCGGACATGCGACGGAAAGCGAACTCTCATCACGGCTATCCATCCCACTCTCCACGATACATTACAATACGCAACAACTTGTCAAAGCAGGGCTTGTTGTCGGCGATCAATATCATTATTCAGTGAAGGGACGAGAAGTTTCTCATTATCGTTTGACGAACAAAGTGATTGTCATCTCGCCGCAGAAAACGGAGCAATTCGAGGCGCTCGTCAAAACGCTCACGCCAGTGATACTTATCATCGCAGCAGGCACTGCATTCGTTTCATATCTCGGCGGAAAACTGAATGCAAATATATTATCTGCGATGAATACTGCATCGACGATGGCAGCCAAGTCTGCAATCACAGTCGTTGCCACGACACCCGCTGCGCAGAATGCGGGTGCTGCAATGATTCAGTCAAGCGCGCAGATTGCGCCGTCTGCAGCGATACAAGCTGCGAACGATACATTGCTGACGACAACGAATGCATACGCACAATCAGCGACAGCAATTAGCGAACCGCATTATGCGTTTCTCTTCTTTGTTGGAAGTATTGCAATCGCCGCAGTGAGTTTATTGGGAATTTGGTTGTGGAATAAATATAGGAATTAGTCAATCATAGCAGTAAATTGCGATTTAATCCCAGCTGCGTCAGTATTCAGATACTATTCTCGTTTCAATCAGAGTTGCAGTTATCGAGGGGTATATAAGGAAGCTTTCCTATCTAAACGCAGTGATAAACATGAATCAATCAACTTCGACAAAAAAAACAACGAACGTCTCAACATTACTTCTACCGCTAGCATTGCTCCTCATAATGGGTGCACTTATCTTATCCGGTTGCACACAAAATGCAAGCTATCCGCAATCACCGGCTGGACAACAGCAAACACAAGCTCCGATGATTCCTGCAGGTGGACAGACAACGGCAACAAACTCCGATCTTGCGGCAAGCGCACTTGCAACTGATGGTTTCGTCTCATTCAACTCGACTGCTTCGTATGAAGCATTCGCATCATCTTATTATAATTCGCAATCAACGCTTCACTATGGACCGAGCGCAAATGTTGGTGCTGTCGCACAAACAAGTGGTTCAAGTGATATGATCAAAGAAGCAGCAGCTCCGCAAGCTGCGTCACCTGCCTCAGCTGCTGATTCCGCGAGCGGAGATAGTCAAGATTATTCGCAGACAAATAATCAAGTCGCAGGCGTCGATGAAGCAGATTCGACAAAAACTGATGGTCACTATATCTACACAATCACAGACAATACAGTGTACATTATCAATGCATATCCTGGCGCGAACGCAAGCATCGTATCTTCATTTGTCGTCGGAAATAATTCATACACAAATCCGAGCGATCTTCTCGTGAGCAATGACAGCAATACTCTTGTTGTCCTTGGAAATCAATATAATTATGGCGGTGGCTGGTTCCCGAACAGCGGCGAATCGTATGCCTATCTCTATGATATCAGCGATAAAGCAAATCCGACGCTCAAAGAGAATCTGACGTTTGAAGGTTCTTATTTCCAGGCGCGGCTCA
>CAZGJY010000203.1:0-2276 GCA_964525725.1 uncultured Methanosarcinales archaeon
TTCGATAAATTGCAATAACGACCTCTACAAAACACCCGTTTTAAAAAGGGAGGTTTGCTTTTAGACTACATACATGACAAACAACCCACACAACAACAATTCGGCGAATAACAACAGTCATTCCGGTACTCATCCGCGACACGCAACAAGCACGGGAAACTCACGTCCAACTCACTCACAACCAGCGCACGCAAACTCATATCGAGGAGAAGCATCACGCTCGCAAAACCCGCAGCAGCCGACGCACCATTCATCGCAACGAGCGCAACACAACCAAGGGCAAGGAACGACACCAGCACATACTGCGCCAGCACAACATCACAGCGAAGCGACAAAACAAGCGCACACCGCAAGCCCGACGATGAAGAACGAGCACGGCGTGATTATCGCATTCAAAGATCTCAATCTCATCGAGCCGTTGCAGCGCGCGCTCATAAAAGAAGGCTACACGAATCCGACGCCGATCCAAGCAAAAGCGATCCCACCAGTCCTCGACGGTAAAGATCTCATCGGCATCGCTCAGACTGGCACTGGAAAAACCGCAGCATTCACGCTGCCAATCTTGCAGCGCATGAGCGAAAAATATCCACGAGTCCCAAGAGTCCTTGTCCTCGCACCAACACGAGAACTCGCAGCGCAGATCGGCGAGAGCTTTCTCACGTACGGGCAATATCTCAAGTTCAAACACACTGTCATCTTCGGCGGCGTCGGACAAGGTCCGCAAGTCTCAGCGATCCAGCGCGGCGTCGACATCATCATCGCAACACCCGGACGATTGCTCGACCTCATGCAACAAGGCCGCCTCAATCTCAACGGCATCGATTTCTTCGTCCTCGACGAAGCGGATAGAATGCTTGACATGGGATTCATCCACGACATCCGCAAAATAATCACGCGCTTGCCGCAACAGCGACAGACGCTCTTCTTCTCGGCGACAATGTCACCGCCGATCGCAGAGCTTGCATCCAAGCTCCTCAAGAATCCAATCCGAGTAGAAGTCGCGCCGCAATCGACGACAGTCGAGCGCATCGCGCAAAATCTCTTCTACGTCGATTCAGCGAACAAAGACAAACTCTTGCTCGAATTGCTCAACCAGAAACATTTGACGCGCGTCCTCGTCTTTACACGAACGAAGCACAAAGCGAACAAAGTCGAGGAATTCCTCAACAAGAATGGGATCCGTGCAGAAGCGATCCACGGGAACAAATCGCAGAATCACCGCATCCACGCACTCAATAATTTCAAGAACGGCGTCGCAAAAGTCCTCGTCGCAACAGACATCGCAGCACGAGGAATCGACATTGACAATATCTCACACGTGATCAACTTTGAATTGCCCAACGAACCAGAGAGCTACGTGCATCGCATCGGACGAACCGCTCGCGCAGGAACGGACGGCGTCGCATATTCATTCTGCTCGGCTGACGAGCGCAGCTATCTGCGAGACATCGAGAATCTCATTAGACTCAAGATTCCAGTCGTCGAACATTCGTTCCACTCAAGCCACGCGCAGACTGCAACTGGTTCTGCAGCACGACCGCCACCAAGAGGCGGACGAGGCGGCGGCGGTTATCGCGGCGGTAATAGTGGTAGCAGTAATTCTGGATCAGGACATCGACCGCAAAATAGATTTGGCGGACAAAGGTCAGGATTTAGACGCTGAATCTTAGAAATAAGAGAATAATAACAAAAATAGAAAATAGTCATTGTTGCAACGAACATGAAACTCACACTTGTCCGCCACCCTCAGACATTCGACAATGTCAAACATATCATGGCAGGGCACGAGACAAACAGCCGCGTGACAAAGGTCGGCAAGCGACAGATCGAGCTCGTCGCCAAACGTCTTGCTGAAGAAAAGTTCGACATCATGTACAGCAGCGATCTCACGCGATGCAAACAGCTCGCACTTGCCATCAAGAAGCTCAATCCAAATCTCAAACTTGTTTTTGCAAAAGAACTACGCGAACGCCACTTTGGAATCTTTGAAGGAAAAACGCAAAAAGCATTCAGCAAATTTGAGAGCAAAGCAGAGCACATAGATAGCCTCCAACCGCCGCAAGGTGAATCTCGCGAACAAGCTGCAGCAAGAATGCTTCGATTCATAGAGAAAATAGAGAAGCAACATGAACATGCGCTCATCATAACTCACGGCGGAATCAAGCGGATATTTCTCAATAAAACATTCAAGCTCAAGCTGACATACCAGACGAACTATAACACTGGAGTATCACTTGTCGATTTCACGACGAAAGAAGTGATGTATCTCTTCGACA
>CAZGJY010000204.1:0-2260 GCA_964525725.1 uncultured Methanosarcinales archaeon
AGTCGACAAAATTCGCAACATAGCTATCTGTGCACATATCGATCACGGCAAGACAACATTCTGCGACGGACTTCTTGCCGGCGCGGGAATGATGAGCGAAGAGTTGGCTGGCAGCGCAAGACAGCTCGATTATCGTGCAGATGAGATTGAGCGAGGAATCACTATCGACGCTGCTGCAACGTCAATGCTTTTCCGACGTCGCAAATCTGATGGAAATGAGGAAGTGTGCTTTGTCAATTTGATAGATACTCCAGGTCATGTCGATTTCGGCGGCGATGTCACACGAGCGATGCGAGCGGTCGATGGTTGCATCGTTCTCGTCGATGCTGTTGAAGGTGTTATGCCGCAGACGGAGACTGTCCTGCGACAAGCGCTGCTCGCGTACGTGAAGCCAATCTTATTCATCAATAAAGTCTATCGGCTCATCCGCGAGCTCAAGCTGACTCCGGAAGCGATGCAGCAGCGTTTCGCGACGATAATCGAGTCTGTGAACAGATTCATAGAATCGACAGCTCCTGTTGCATTTTCACAATCATGGCAAGTCAGCATTGTCGGCGGCAGCGTACTCTTCGGTTCAGCGATCCACAATTGGGCACTCTCTCTGCACGTCATCAAAGACAAAAGCGTCTCGCTCAACCAGATCATCGAGATTTATGCAAAAGGAGATGATGAAATAAAAAAACTGCGACGTATCGTGCCGCTCCATGAATGCGTCATCGACGCGGTTGTCTCTCAATTGCCAAATCCAATCAGCGCAGCACACTATCGCATCGCACCGTTCTGGCACGGAGATTTGTCGGCAAATAATATTGTCGGTATATCGCTGCGCTCTTGTGATGCAGCAGGACCTCTTTTCTTTTTTGTCACGAAAATCGAGATCGATGCGACTGGAGCAGAAACGGTCACAGGCAGAATATTCAGCGGCACTCTGATCCGCGGAGCGACACTGTTCGCATTGCATGCGAAAAAATCCCAAAATGTCGCGCAGCTCTTCATCCGCAACGGAGCAAAAAAAGAGCAAGTCGATTCTGCTTGCGCAGGAAATATAATCTCAATCACTGGATTGAATACAACCGCCGGCGAAACGCTTTCATCAATCGAAGGTGGAATTGCGTTTGACGAAATTACGCATCTCTTCGAGCCAGTCATCACGAAAGCAATCGAGCCGCAACGAGCAAGCGAGCTGCAACAACTGGAGATTGCACTCACGCAGATGCAAAAAGAGGATCCCGGTCTTGTTGTCGACGTGAACAAGGAGACGGGCGAATATCTCATCAGCGGTTACGGAGAATTGCATCTGGAAATAATTGAGAATCGTATCCGCGATGTGAAAAAAATCGCAGTGCGCACATCAGCGCCGCTCATCGTGTATCGAGAGGAGATCAGCGGCAAAGGCGTGAGTGAGCAGACGAGCCAGCTCGATTCAAGCTGTATCCGCGTAACTGTAAACAAATTACCAGACGCAAAAGGAGAAACTGGTGCGGGTGTTGATGCGCAAACAATGTTTCGTGGAAATGCGCTCTGCTGCAAAGAAAAACTGCCGCCGTCAATCATCGATGCATTCTGTGATATCATGAGACGTGGACCGCTTGCCGGCGAGCCATGCAATAATGTTTGTGTGACTGTCGACAAATTTGTCGGCGAGAATACCGGGATCACATATCCCTTGTTCAAAGAAGCTGTGCGGCAAGCAATCATCTCTGCAGGATTGCAGTTGCTTGAACCAATGCAAGAATTACAGATGAGTGGACCTGCGACTCATATGGGCGATATCATCTCGCTCATCACATCACGCAAAGGCGATGTCCTTGATGTCGTGCAGAATGATACTGGAGAATATGTCAGCATCATTGCATCTATCCCCGTCGCGCATACAATCGGCATGACGAATGATCTGCGCGCATGCACGAATGGCCGCGCGAGCATCTCTCTCAAAAAACAATTCTTTGCTCAGTTGGATGAGAAAGAACAGTCCAGAACAGTCAGAATTCTCAGAGAGAAAAAGGGTTTCATTGTGTAGGTTGCGTAGAGATACATTTATATTTACTCTTTCTTAAAAACACATCATGACTGCTCAAAGAATAATTGGCGTTGATGTTGGTGGGACGAAAATTGCTGCAGGAACAATTATTTCTGGAAAATTAATTGATGTTATTGAAATTGCAACGGACACTACTGGCGATGATATGGGTATTGTTTGTAAATTATCTGAGTTATTAGCAGTGGTTTGTTGTAAATATGTTAGGGGGATGGGTTTTTT
>CAZGJY010000205.1:0-2211 GCA_964525725.1 uncultured Methanosarcinales archaeon
CATCATCTGATGGTTGAGTGTCGTCATGCTTTCTTCTCTCATAATTTCACGCTTCTGTTTTTTTTATCTGGATTGGCTTTGATGATTTCGTTGCTGATTTTGATTTTGCTGATGTTGCTGTCGAACTCGTGTTCACCACATTTGCGTTTGTCGCATTTGCCAATCGTTTTAGTAATCTCGATCGTGGGCTGGGTTGTGTCGCAACGTGATGTATAGTGCCACTCGTCTTCGTCGATTCGACTTTGGCGATTCTTGAGCCATTTGCTGCGTTCATCGCGCAAATGATTGCACGCACTACTTGTTCTTGACCGGCATTCGTCTTTATGATTGCATTCGGAAATGCAAACTGGTCTTTGACCACTTGCAGACCGAGCGCTGCGATGCCGAGCTTGCCGACCATTTCAAGGGCAGTGCGCTCGAGTGCAGTTTCAAATTCGGAGCAAGTTATTGTATGTGCAATTGATTGTGTCGCATCTGCGGCAGTGATTGTGCAAGCGATAAAACGATTTGATTCCCGACTGCTTTTTGGAATCGGTTTCATAGTATCTTGTCGAGTCTCGAGTCTTTTGGACTGCTTAGTTGAGAAGGCGCGATTGTTTTGCTCGCGCTTGTCCGCCAGGTGTCGTGTTTGAGACCATGACGCTTCCGCTCTCTGTAATCCCCCGTTTGAGAAGTCTCGGCGAGATTTATAAATGTTGCGCAGATTTGGGGCAGGCTCACATCATTAACTCTCCAGTTTATCCGATGAGAATAGGGAAACTGTGGAAAAGAAAAAGAGAAAAATATGAGAGCATGAAACGTCGAACTATGTGCGATCGGTTGAAAGATTGAGTTTTTTGTATAGCTTGACATATTCTTCGCCGACGCTTTCGATATCTTTTCCTACGCAGAACATCCCTGTTTCATGACCACCAAGAACCATCATGAGCGGTCGTTTCTTTTCTTTTTTGACAATCTTTGCTACAGCATGCGCTATTTGTGGCGTGCCATATTTCGCGCGTCGCCCTGTTGTTGGAATCTTGTCGATGAGTTTCTGCCACATCGTCGGCGAATGGCAATGGATGACTGCGAGTACATTTGGATCTGCAGCGTATGCTGCAGCATGTGTCATTGCTTCGCTCGATGCACGGCATGGGCCTGTGCACTGAAGTGTATTCGCATCGATGTCGACAGCGGTGACAATGCTATAATGCATCTCAGTCAGTCGCTGGACATTGCCTGTCTCTGTCCCGCTGACGATGAATTGATCAGTTCCAGAGATGCGGATGCTGACATTCCCAAATCCCACTTTGTTCGGATACGCTCCGATGAGATGGATATCATATAATTTCTGCCGCCAGTGATTGAGTTCGCTTATCTGCTCGTGCGAGAGCGGTTGTGACTGTGTCCAGACGCAGTTGTATTTGACGTAGCCGTCTTGCACTTCTTCGTGCGGCTCACTATGCAGATTGTTGTTTTGCAGATTGTTATTTATTGAATTGCCAGTGATTGGCTTCACTTGTTCTGCATTTGATTGTGAAACGTCCTTTTTTTTCATCATGCCCTTCTTTCTCTCGCATACTGCCACCGTTACTCACAAATCACTGGGCAGCCAGTTGCAGTTTCATTTTTTCATTTTTGCAATTGTTTGCTCAATCTTGTCTAGGCGGTGCTCAATCTTGTCGAAGCGCTTCTTCATGTCATCCCACATATCAAGTACAATCTCATGCGGCGGCTTGGGCCGCATCTCTGCAGGAATCGCTCGCCCTTGTTTGATGAAATCGATGATACGCTTGTCTGCGAGAGAATAATATTTGCGCCCTTCACGCCATTTTGAATTGACGATGCCAATCTCTTCGAGCAGACGCAGATGGAAGTCGACAGACTGCGGCTTCATCTTGAGCGATTCTGCCAACTCGCTCAAATACATCTCGCTCTGCGCGATTTTGAGGAGAATCTCGCGACGGATATCGCTTGAAAGCGCTTTGTGCATTATTTCGTCGTGTATCGGCGGCATAACGGTTCAGTTTCGAGTATTCTATAAAAAGGTTGCTCTTCGACTTTCAGTTGAAACACAAATATTTATATAGAAGTTCTTCCTCCATATTCATATGAAAACCGAAACAACCACAAACCATCCCCGAGCAAACAATTATGCCGGGATGAGAAGATACCTTGCAATAGCAGGAAGCATCGCAGCAGTCACCCTTGGAGTAATAGGTGTCAAAAGCT
>CAZGJY010000206.1:0-2202 GCA_964525725.1 uncultured Methanosarcinales archaeon
TCTTTCAACGACCGGCAAGATATTTTGGACAGTATTGCAAAAAAATACGCAAAAACAGGGAAAGTATTCCGAGTTCCGTTATTCTCATTCGTGATTGGCAGTCATCCGTTCGATATATCGCCAGTCAATCTGCTCTCGACAGATTCAAAATTAATAATTCCTGATCATAATATACCAGGTTATGATCATGTTCGTCAGATTTTTACAGAAATTGGTAAACATACTGGCAAACACATCATTCCGATCAAAAAACAAGGCTCCTATTTATTGAAAGACGCATCCAATCACTGTCTCGTCGGAAATCTTCAACGCAAGTATAAGTAAACGTGGCAGAGACATTTTGGCACCATCTAAGGACTGAATACCAGACAGACTCGGCTGTTTCATATGTATTATTTAGTCATTCTGTGGGCATATTCTCGCGGGACATATTCCAATGGCACATTTATATAATCCCTGCGCATATGCATTGTTATGCTCGATAAAAGTCTCATAGATAAAATCAGTGCAATTGCTATACACGCAGGTGATATAATCCTCGACATACGCAAGAGAGGCTTCAATTCAAAGACAAAAAGCAATGAATTCGATTTTGTGACTGATGCAGACATTGCCGCTGAAAAATACATCCTTGAGCGACTGGAAAAAGAATTTCCTCAAGACTCAATCCTTTCTGAAGAACGAGGGTTCATCGGTAAGAAATCATCACGTGTCTGGTTCGTAGACCCATTGGATGGAACCAAGGATTTCAAGCACGGAGGCTTGGGGTTCTCCGTCATCATCGGCTTGTGCATCGACAACAAACCGGAATTAGGCGTCATCTATGAACCAGTTACGAAAAGGCTTTACTTCGGGCAGAAGGGTCAAGGTGCATATTTGCGAGCAGCTGGAAAAGATACTCAGCTTTTTGTATCAGGGCAAGATAGCATCCACGACTCGACGATGATTGTGCGAATACCTCACGGCGAGAAACGGGAAGCAGACAAATTCGAACTTGCCTTTAAAGTGAAAAAGATATTGGCATTGAGCAGCATAGGATTAAAGTTGTCGCTTGTCGCTTCGGGTGAAGCTGATTTTTCAGTCATCACCAACTCTCATACCAGCAAATGGGATACTTGCGCGCCGCAAGTCATTCTTGAGGAAGCAGGCGGAATGATCACTGATTTTTTTGGACAGCCGCTCGATTATTCTCAGAAAGAAAATTCATGGTCAAGACTATACATAGTGTCGAATGGCAAATTGCACAAAGATGCATTAGCTGTCTTAGTACTAGGAAATTAAATCTGCAACCTTTTCACATCGCGCATCAATAATCTTGGTTTTTAGTTGACTTTTGATTCAACTGCATTAATCAAATCTTTTTCTTGATCGTTTGTGCAATAAAAAGTGCTATTAGAAGAAGCAAATTGGAGCACATTTACGTTTATTGAGTTCGCGTTTTTGTAAACTAATCTGCTATTAAAGTCATATTCTGGCGTAGCGTTAGTCATATATGTGACTTCATTATTTTTTACACTTAAGTTAGCTGCTTGAGCACTGGATTGCAATTCAGTTTGAGCATCAGACGCAGACTGGTAAAAGGTTACAGAAAAATCGAGGGATTTGAAGCTTGCTTCATTAACTAATGACCAATCACAAAGACCGACACCAGAACCGTTGTAGCTCATCGTCTGTCCATTTCCTGTGTCAACAACTTGACCTTTCTTTTCAAATATTAATGTAACATTGCTCAGCGCAGGACAATACTCAGAAACATTGACTAACAAACTGCAATCAGCAGAATTAGTCGGGATTTGCACAGGATTACCAATTACATTTGAATAAGTTGTATTTTGTATAGGCGTTGTCTGTGAAGCTTCACTTGAATTTTGTTGTTGTGTGATTTGAGTCTGACGTATTGGCACAGTTTGAGAACATCCAGTTAATGCGCCAATAAGCAAAATTGCGCAGAAAATTACAGTAAGTGATAATTTTTTATTCATAGTATTGCTTATTTTTAATTAGTCATATATAAATGTCTCCTGAGTATAACACGTGCCACCAATCCAGGACCTGTCCCGCCACCGCATCGGCCGTTGCATCGTACCCGGTATAACCTTTTTGAATGTCTCTTATTGTGGGGTGACTACACAATCAACCATTTGTAGTCACCTAAAACCCTTCTTCGCCGACCAATCTCAAGATTTTTTTAATTTCATTAAT
>CAZGJY010000207.1:0-2202 GCA_964525725.1 uncultured Methanosarcinales archaeon
AACCGGAGGTCGAATCAATCGTGTATAATCTGCAGCATGCAACATTCCATCTGTGAATAGTGGGATAATTTGCGAAATAAGTTTTTGCGTTGGTTCATCATATGTTTTTGCATCTGCAATGCAATCTGAAGAAAAGTGTTCTCCCATCGATATCTGGTGATCGTTTCTTTTCCAATATTCTTCATCAACTTCACGCTGTACTACATCGGCAACTGTAGTATCTGTATCGATTCCTAAAGCCCAAGCTCCGCCTAGGAACGAAAGACCATCATTGAAGAATGGTGCGTTGTATTTTGGATCTTTTTGCTCGAAGAAAAAATGAATATCTTCTGCAGACTCAAAATACGGCAGTATCTGACAGCCATGATTTCTGAATGCTTTCATATTAATCAAAAAACAGGTGGAAATATATAAAGATATGCTTTGTTACTACTCAAGAAGGGCGCAAGATATACATCTGATTTCTTGTTGAATTATTCTTATTTTTGCATGCATTAAGCAATGCATCGCAGTTTATTTTTTTAGTTGCAGCTCTGCTTTAAACCACTTGGTTATCTTACAGTTATGGCTAACTTTTTCAAATCAGTCCTGAGTGCAGCTGCATTAGTATATAACAAGCTGTTCATGCCTATTCCTGCCGCAGACTGGACATATGCTTGATTATCATCGATGAAAACAGTCTGCTGAGGTTTTTCACCAATTGCGCTTGCTAGTTTTCGGAATGAATCGGGGTTTGGTTTTGACAAATGTAAATTTGTAGAACTATATGCGTGCTTACCAAAATAACTGAACAAGCCAATGCTTGAGTTGAAATCAAAAATCTCAGGTTCAGTATTTGTGAAACATGCGACCGTTTTGCCGATATCCTTTAGCTCAGCGATAAGTTGTATTATTTCTTCATCTCGTTTTGTTGAGCATTGTCTGTATGTTTGAAGATGTTTTTCTACAGTGCTAGTTCCAGTCACTTTTGGTGTTGTGACACCAAGGTCTGCAATTACTAGGTTGTATGCGTCTGCAAGTGTCATTTCTCCATTTGTGACACGCAAAGAGTGCTTTGCATATGCGTCGCGCAATTGTGTTTCGGATTTGCCGAGGAAGGATGCAATAGTTGGGAAAACAATATTTCCTGGATCCTTGACGAGGACACCGCCCAAATCAAAAACAATTGTTGTTATATCGCTCATTGTGTTATTTGATTACTAACTATATAGCATTTAGTTTCAGCTATAATTGTTTCAGTGTAACTACTAGATAATGTCATCTGAATATAAATCTATCCTCTCGTTAAAAGCAAAGAATATCAAATCACAACGCAATTATTATAAACTGCCTTTTTTGAAATCTTAGTATGACGAATCCATTCTTCCTCTCTCTTCTCAATTGTTTTGCGACTATATTCATAATTGTCGATCCATTTCTCGGTCTTGCTGTTTTCTTGTCTTTGACTGAAGGTTCGGATAAAGTGAATATACGAAAGCAAGCCGGAGTAGCAACGGGTGTCGCGCTCGGTCTGATGCTGCTTTTCTTGTTTGTCGGCACAGCAATCTTGAGCGCTCTCGGTGTCACACTTTCTAGTTTCAAAGTCGGCGGCGGATTTGTATTGCTGCTTTTGGCGATACAGACTGTGTTAGGTGTCGAATTCGGTCATAAAAAGGAAGCGAGACAGGCGGCTGCGGTCATCATTGGAACGCCGTTGCTTTGCGGTCCTGGTGCGATCACGACGACAATAGTCCTCTCGCACCAATATGGTTTGCTACCGGTGTTCGTCGCTATTCTCGCAACAATGATCATCACGTTCGTGATGCTTGTACAAGCTGATCGCATCCATCGGGTGCTTGGGAACCGGATGACTGAAGTCATTTCACGAGTGCTTGGTCTTGTACTCGCAGGCGTCGCGATAGAATTCATTAAAAGCGGAATATTGGATATGATAAATGCGTTTTTGGGCAGATGATGACAAAAAAGAGATTGATTCTATTAATCTTTCTGCACTTGCATTTACTTTGAATGCCAAGCAAGCACATTGCTCAATTTAAGATTTGGTTCGCCACGGGTAGATGTCTTGAAATCTTGCTTTTCAAAATCTCCCGGATATAATGCTGCACGATGTTGTTCCCATTGATTGCCATTAATGGCTTCTTGCTGATATATCCCGAATGGGCATGCGCAGACAACATGTTTCTTCGCGACCTCTTTGAGTTT
>CAZGJY010000208.1:0-2184 GCA_964525725.1 uncultured Methanosarcinales archaeon
GCTCGTTTTGTGTCGCAGCCATCACTGTTTTCAAAGATTCTTGGATGTTCTTCATTTCAAATCACTACTTTTTATTTCGTCTTCTTTTTTGATAACTTGATTTTCAGTGTTTGTCTTCAATCCGTCGCTATTGCTGTTTGCATCAGTCTCGATGGATCTTTTCGTTCGTTCTCTAGTCGATCTCTTTGTTTGTGTCGTTTTTTTATCTTTAATCAGAGAGTTACCGTTGTTGTCTTGCGTTTGAACTGCGTCGCTGGCTTTCCCGTTTGCAATCACTTCGGCGTCTTTGTCAACAGCTTTTTCTTGCATGTCAGTGACCGCTTGCGGTTCAACTTGCGTAAATGGGAGAGAAACAGTCGCTGTTGCTTCTTCTGCGATGAATATCTCCTCGGTGAGTGCGGCTTTCGGATCGGGATTTGTGAGTACGACTGAGAAGTCGCCGAAATGCTCAGTTTGATTCATATCGACTTTCTGCATGTTTCGCAGATGCAACAGCGGAATGAATGTGAATACTTTATCATGCCTCTTTGTCGACGGTATCAATTTGAAAAACGTCAATTGCTCGGCTGACAAACCGCTTGCACTATTGATTGCGGCGTTATCGACGTAATGCTGCGCAATCGCTCTGTAGACTGAATTGAGACCTTTCGTGATGTCGAATGATTTCGTCGGTATCGCAAGCGTCCCTTGCGCCGAACCGTCGAGATATCGCAGTTCTCTGCGTTTATTGACTTCGAGCGCTTGTTCGAGCGCTTTGATGAGATCGTAGACTGAGACTTTGCGTTTTCTCGGCTGCGGCGTTCGCGGATAGAGCTGTGGCTGTCCTTCGGCGACTTCTGCAAGCAATCCTTGACGATATTCGTCGCCAGTCAGACCGTCGCCGACCTCATCGTGGATGATGTCGTCGGATGCATCGCTCTGTGTGCTTGCGATGAGCGCGTCGAGCGCATTGATGTCGTGGCTGACGAATTTATTCGACTTGAGACGCAGGAGGAGCGCTGCTGCGAGAATGACCTTTCCCGAAAGCTTGAAATTCATCTCTCGATATTCGCGGACCATCTTGAGGAATTGTGTTGCGATGAATGAGAGTTCGATGTCCCACGGATCCATCGCGTTGGAGCGGACAGCTTCAAGAAGCAACGATTTCCATTCAATATCGTCGTCTTTGAGCAATTGATTGAAGAATTGCTGCTGCGCAGGCAATGCTGGCTGAACAGGCAACATGTCGGATGTAGGTTCTGGCGTTGGTGTCGTATCGGGTGACATCTCGTCGGAAAACGGCTGAACTTGCTATATAAAGCTTACGGTACTCATTTGAGAACGTTTGTGCGTCTGTCCAATAGTTATTGTCAGTCACTCGAGTGGATACGTGTGCCGCTCGGTTCGCTGCTTGCGAGCGCTGATGCGAGATTCCTCTTCTTCTGGCCGTTGACGATGAATACGGTGAGTTTTTTCTTTTCGGCAAGCGCTGATGCGAGCGGATCGAACGGAGTATGCAACCCTGATGACCATTTTTTTATTTCAAGGACTTTTTTGTATTCTTTCCACGTCAGGTTCTTGAGAGGCTGAGCATCTTTTCTTTTATGTTTCCCTTCGTCTTTTCGCGGATCATGCGTGTAGACATAATCGATGTTTGTGAGATTGATAATTGCCGAGCCTTTATTGGCGATGGCTGCAAGCACTGCGTCGTAATCCGTCGAATGTCCTGGCAGATAGCCTGCGCCGACTGCGACGCGTGCACGTTTCCATTCAATTCTTCTTGTTGGGTCGTTGAGCAGCGCTGGAACGATTGGAATGTTCGCAGCAGCGAGCAAACATTGGACGAGTTTTGCGTTGACTTTCGTCATTGCGATGCCGATATAATCTTCTGCGACTGTTCTTCTCGCAGTCTTTTTCTGCAAAGTTATTTTGTTGAATGCAGCATTGTACGCGCGGCAATATGCGCCACCACCGGTGATTATGATAATCCGTTTCTGCCGCTCTTTACTGAGTTGCGTTTTGATGAGTGAAACGAAAGTCCTCAGAAATTGTGTGTCTATCTTCTTTTCTCCCGCTTTGTCGCTCGGGCAGATGAGCGAGCCGCCGAGAGAGATGACAATTGTATCCTTTGTTTCTTTCACGATCCTTTTTTGCCGTGATTGTCGTTGCCTATTCTCTTTTTTTCTTGTCACTGGTCTCGTTTTC
>CAZGJY010000209.1:0-2183 GCA_964525725.1 uncultured Methanosarcinales archaeon
GAGATGACTCACCGAATAGAGAAGTAAATCAGCATTATCATGCTCATTGCCAAAAGCACTATGTTGAGGAGCATCAATCGCAATACGAGTTCGATGAACACGCTCAGGAAAATGGCTGTGGCTCTGCGGCACGTCGACAAAGGTAATGCCGTGAAGAAGATGGTCGCCGAATCCGTAAGGGATTCGACTCGTCGGTGTGCTGATGACATTAGGATGAGTCGGATTCGTTTCCGGATCTCGAACACCGATCAGAATCCGGCTTAAATCATTCGCATCCCGGATAGTCAAGGAGAGGACTGGTGCATATTCTTGCATAATGAAAGAAGAAATAGCAAGTATAAAAAAGTAATTACGCAGTGCATAAAAGATTTGAGTGCGCAATGAAATATATTTAAGTCAAGACTTAAGTAGCGAGGATTTACTTCTCAAAAATATAATATGTCTGATCACCGGGGGGAGTATTGAATGGCACACTTCTCCAATTTGTAGCCGCAACACGATCGACAAGCTTCAAGTTTGCAGCAGCAAATGCATCAACAAAATAATCTTCATTACTTTCATGCATCGTTATACCTCCGCTCGGCGTCACACGATGGATTTCACGAGCAATTGATCGAGTATAATCTTCGTCAATTATGCCATCTTTCATCATGCCACTTGAGACGACAATTGCAGGAGCAGAAATGCCACGTAAAAACGCAAGGCCATGCTCACTCTGTCGAAAGAGTGAACAAGATGGTAACTCTACGCCATCGTAAAGTGGCTTGAGTGGGCTCGGATCAACAAGATGAACAGAAGATGGTCTAAAATCCCATAGACCACTCATATGATAAACTCCAGCGCCAAGTTCAACTAATTTTATTCCAGTAATATTTCGTTTAAGCAACCTATGAACTTCAGGGTTGATTTCTTCGAGCTGCGGAAGATATCCATTAGCAAAGATAGTCGTCGCATGAGCAGAACCTGTTGGAAGTGGTGTGAACGAACCATCAAGAGTTGCAATAGTAGGAATATGCATTCCGCGAGAACTCCACTTGCCGTATAGTTGCGCTGTTAATTCTAATTGCATAAAAAAGAGAACTACTAGTAATTTAAAAAGTTATTAGTAAGTAGTAACAGGATATCTAAAACTTGTCCAACGTCGCATCGGATGCGTTTTTCTTACCCGCAGTCGAATTATTCGTATTGTACGAGATGATCGACGTATTCCCTTCAGTTCCACCCTCTGTTTTCTGCACGGTGATAAAATTCCCTTCTTGCAATTTTGCGATGCGGCGCGAGAATGTTTTGTACGACGCAGTCCCTTTCATCTGCGTTTGGTACAACACGTACAGTTCGCCAATCTTCGAGGGCGAATTATTCTTGACAAGCTCAAGGATCTGCTGCGTTTCGTCCGCCAAATCGCTCGAACTCTTGATCTTGAACTCATCCAATTTTTTTATCGCAGCAGAGACATGCGATACGTCGACGATCTTTGAAGATTTTTCTTCCGCGAGGATTCCGGCTTCTTTGAGCAGATATAATCCTGATCGCAGATCAGCGAGCTCATACGTCTTATCTACGACTAGTTCGAACGCTTTCGCTTGCCACACTTTCGACGCGAACGCAAGCTCGACTCTCTGCTGCAAAATGCCGCGCGTTTCGTCTCGATTATACGGTTTGAACTCAAGCATCTCTGGCAACAATCGAGAGCGGATCCTCATATCAATCGTTCCGACATAATCTTTGTAGTTTGTGAGAAGGATAATCGATTTGTTCTGAAGTTTGTTAAGAATCAAATAGAGGAAATCAACGTCTTCCGCTTTGTCGATCTCATCAAAGATGAACACTGATGAGAATTTATTGATGCGCCCGACGACGATATCGAAGAGCTCATCCGTCTTTTTGTTGTGCGTGAATTTGTAATCAATGAGATCGCACAGATGCAGCATGACTTTGTAACTCGTGTTTTTGTGCCAGCAATTGACGTAGAACGGAATTATTTCGTCTGTTTTTTCTTCAAGCTCATTGAGCACATGTCGCGTCGCGACCGTTTTACCGACACCGGGCGGACCGTAGACGATGATATTGCGGCCAGAATGCGCATTGAACAGCGGCGCGATGCACGCAGCAATATGTTTCTGCTGCCCTTCGCGGTACGGAACGAGTTTTGGAATGAACTCAAACGAGAGAGCGACTTCATT
>CAZGJY010000210.1:0-2180 GCA_964525725.1 uncultured Methanosarcinales archaeon
TGCTGCGCATGGGCTTTGTGAAATTAAGGATCATCCCGCCAAATGTGAAGTATGAAGACAAATTTGGTTTAGCCTACAGGCAAGCCAAACAAGAAAAGCGTGGGTTGGAAGGCTATTAACAAGCCTATGAATTTTGAACAACAGATTTTTCAATTCATCCAAAAAAATAAAATCACTGAACAATATGACTGGCTCGTTCTTCCATGCGGTCTCGAATCATCATACTATATTTTTCTCATCCAAGCGATAAAACCAAAGAACGTCTATTTTCTTGGAACGGCAGAATTCAAGAATACATTCCTCAACACAATAATCGAGCGGACAAGTCTCAAACCATCGCAATACATAATGGATGAATTGCCATACGCTGCGATGGACATTTCTGACGTCTATGAAAAAGTCAGAAAGCAGCTCTCGCTCTTTGTCAACAAGAAAGTGCTCATGGATCTCACGCGCGGCAAAAGAATAATGTCGGTCGGTGCGGGGATCGTCGGTTCTTTCTTTGGGTTTGATCTCGTATACATCGACGAGGAATGGCTCGATGACATCAAGCGTGGCTTGCCTGGAACAGAAACACTCGTCATGGTAAAAAATCCATTCGAAGTCTTTGGCGATCTTGAGCTCAAAGAAGCGCGGGATTTCTTCAATCACAATAATCACGGCGCAGCGCTCTCTATGTATCGACGCATCTCGCAAAAAATAGTCGATCCTCGTCAAGTAGAAATCGAAGCGGCGCTCGCAGAAGGATATCTGCACTGGAATTCATTTAACTTCAAAGCAGCACTCGTAAAGATTGAGCAGACAAAAAATAAATTGCAACAGTATCGCATTCCGATTGCAGAATCTCTCGTCGGAAACTGCAACGCACTCAAACTCCTCTCATCAGAGAATCTTGCGTCAGAGAATTGTTCGCAAGAATTGCGTCTGCACGTCATCATCGATCTCTACGCAAATGCACTTCGAAAAGCAGAATCCGGATTGTATGAAGATGCAGTCAGCCGTATGTACCGAGTCCTCGAGCTCGTCGCAAATTATCGTCTGAGAGCGCATGGTCTCTCAGAGAACGGCGAGCAAGCAAAAAAACACTCGAAAGAATACAGAGCAGCGACGCGAGAATTGTATGGATTTGAGAAAGAAATACCGCTTGAGATTGGACTCAAAGACAGTCTCATCCTTTTGTTCATTCTCAACGATTATCTCAACGAAGGTTATTCGCTCGAAGATCTGCGGCGAATCTTTGGTATCATCCGCGCGCGCGATATGTCGATCGTCGCTCACGGACTACAGCTCGCCGGCGAGAAAGTCTTTGACAACATGAACACTCTTGCGACAAGATTCGTCAAGAGTATATGCACTCACGAAGGAGCAGACTTCTCAAAAATACTCAAAGAACATACGTTCGTCAAACTTTAGTTTTGCATGAGCTATTTGAAAGTCAGACAAATCAACGGTATTTTATTTTTTATGAGGGCGATATTTATCTTCACGTATAAAAGCATGATTTCGCCAAAAAACTTTCTCTGTAAAATCTGGTGCATATTCGCCAGGATAGATTGTGTAAAATGCATGATCATTCGGGCTTCCCTCGACTGGACCTGCAAGGATGACAATCCTACTAGTTGGACGTCGATGCAAACCATATGCAATATTCACAGAGTAGCTCACAGGTCTTGGTCCGCCGACAAATTTACGCGCCTTTGGCTCTCTATTCTCAATCTTGATAGTTGTATGCGGCGGAATATCTCTGATTGCGATGAGCGAATCAAGACCAATGATATCTCTGCAATCAAACACAAATGCTTTCCTGATTCCATTATATTGATCTCGCATCTTACTGTAAGCAAAATCTGCGACTTGCTGAGGAGTGCGTAAATAGGGTGCGGTGAAAACGGAACCTGGCATTTTCGTTCCGCCGAGATGTAGCCTGACGTGATCAATGTACATGGGATGATACTTGATGAATCTCACTGTCATTAGAGATCCCTCCACTCAAAGACAGTCTTCCAATAGTTGCGAGCGGTTTCTGGTTCCACTCTGTCTGCAATAAAATCAAGCACTCGCAGCATTCCTCTTTTGACTTTTTCCGCTTTTGGAAACAACTCAGACGATTCCACATATTTGATTCGTTTTATCGGAGGCACAACTGACGCTGCATAATTGAGATGGATAATCAAATCATA
>CAZGJY010000211.1:0-2162 GCA_964525725.1 uncultured Methanosarcinales archaeon
GGAAAGACGAGGGCGACTTTAAGATTGCAGCCCTCAACAACACCGTGCAGGCAACATCCTTGACTATCACAAATACGACAATGATAGTCCCACTCCCGAGCGGAAGCACAAACAGTTTCACTACACTCTTCGACGCATCAAACGTCACAACCGTCAATAATCTTACGCTCCAGCTCGGTGCGATCACGCTCACGAATGTCTCGGCGCATGATCTTGACGGATATACAATTCAAGCGGATGTAGACGGCAATCTCACAATCATCTCAAAAAATATTTCTGCCGTCTCATTCCCCGTTCCACTCGGCGGTCTGACCGATTTCGATCTGACGAAGACAATCACTCAGACTGCGCAGAATACCGTTACTGACACAACGGCATATCCACAACTCAGCGCCGTGCCCGCAGTGATCATCTATTACAACGTCAACGAAGGCGCGCCGGTCTACATAATCCGAAATACGGTACCATGCACGACAGTGACAGCGACGCTCTGTTACGCATTCACGTCGCTCAGTGGACCGACGGCAGTCTTCAACACAAGCGATATCAACGGCACGTATACGCTCCAAGGTTTCACGCTCCATCTTATTTCGCCAGAAAACGACGCGACACTCAATTCGACGGCAGTCACGTTCCGCTTCTCCATCGCGCCGACGTTCAACACGACGATAACTGGCTGCAATCTTTCTCTCGACGATGGCGGGGGCTCGAGCATCATCCGCGAATATGATCTCGGATCGCTTGCATCACCATTCACATTTTCGTATTCGACATCGAACATCGCAGACCAGACGAATTATACTTGGGCAGTCATCTGCAACGACTTTACACCGCTCGACAATTCGACAGCAGCAGTATCTGGCTCGAGCTTTTTCACCGTCAGCCTTCCTGCAGCATCGACAACAAGCGACTCATCGTCGGGCGGCGGAGACGCCGCTAGCGCATTCGGTGCATATCCTGGCGCGCTCAGTCCGTGGATCGATGTCGTCATCCAAGACAAATATGAAATGGCTGCACCGCTCGCGGTAAAACTCCACATCCTAGACGGCGTTCGTCTGCGAGTGAACAATGAAGTGCATCACGTCGGTCTTGTCGCGCTTGACGCGGACAGCGCGACGATAAATGTCTCGTCGAACGATCAGCAGGCGACGCTTGCGATCAATGAGACAAAACTCTTCATCATCGACGAGAACGGGACGACTGCGCTCTCGATAACGCTCAACGGCGTCGGCCCTGATTATGCAAATCTCACAATCACTCCTGTCCCAGTCGCTCCAAAAGCAGCAGCGACCGGCATTGCGGTCAACGGAGCTAGTGGTGCGAACGCAGCCGACGGTAGTTCATCAGGAGCAGGTGCATCGTCAGACTATACAGCCGCCGGCGTGAAAAGCGCAGCGAGCGGATTCAAGCTCACTCAAGGACTTCTTTTCATCGTCGTCATCGCCGGCATCATTCTCGTCTGCGGTCTTGGCTATTATTTCTTGCTCATCGTCAAATATCGCAAAGCGGCGGCACAACCAAGCCCTGACGCACCAACAAAACAAGCCGGCGGCGGCGGCTTCGCAAAATTCCTTTCCCTCTTCGCGAAACCAAAGACGAACAAACCGACCGCCGAGCAGATACGGCAGCAACAGTGGCAGCAGCAAAATCAGAAACAGCCGCAAACGGCGCAAACACAGCAGCAACTGCAACAGGGAATGCAACGGCAAATGTCATTCACGACAACACTTTCGCCGCAGCAGCAAGCGCAGCTCAGTGCAGCAGATCGACGCCGCATCGAGAACAGCACAAAATATATGGCAAGCGTTCTTCCAATCCTCTCGCCGGCGCATACATTGCACGTCGCAAAACGTCTCGCTGCCGGCAGCACGCCGCAGTACATCGAATTCGAGCTCATCCAGAACGGCTATACGCACGAGCAAGCGAAGCAAGTCATGCAATATTACGCGCTCGACAAATTCGTCGAAGAACGATTCCTCGCCGGCGCGAGCGCGAAACAAGTCGAGCAAGAATTGACAGCTGCCGGTTGGTCGAATGCGATAATAGAGAAAATGTTCAAGAAAGATAAATAGTGATCAGGTGTGTTTTAACTAGTTATTGCAACGTCTGGCTAATATGAAACCCTCAAAATCAAGAAGATTTTGAAGGTTACGTTATAACCT
>CAZGJY010000212.1:0-2153 GCA_964525725.1 uncultured Methanosarcinales archaeon
GCCATTTCCAGCGCATCTGGCCTTTCTTTTTCCAGCGTCGTGAACTTCGTTTCATGATATAACGCAGGGAACGGGGGCTATTTATAAATGTATCGCGGTAGTAATAAAACAAAATATTTAGAACCTAAAAAAAGCAAAAGGCAATTATGGGCGATTTCATCCAATTCCTTATCGAGGACTGTCTCAAGGATCTGCGTGGTCTTACTGCGCGTAAAATGTTTGGTGGCTACGGTCTCTATCTTAATCACAAAATCTGCGGCATCATTTCAAAAGATCGCCTGTATCTCAAGACCGACGAAACAAACCGAAAAGACTTCGAGCGCTACAACATGAAACCATTCACATATGCGCCTGAGAAAACGCTAAAAACATATTACGAAGTTCCATCGCACCTTCTTGAAGACGGCGAAAAACTGGTGCAGTGGATACAGATTGCGGCGTCCATTCCTGCAAACGTGGTACGAGCAAAGACAATTTCCAAATCATCTCCGCTTAAGAAATAGTTATTTTCGTTGCAACAAATGCTATCTGGGGTGTGCAGATGTCTCTCTTTTGAGGGAATCCTATGAAGGTTTCTTTTGATACTTCATATCCGAGTCTGATGAAAAGTTCCTTCCACTCTTCGAGTGTCCGATATGTGCAAGGTATTGGAACTAAAGATCGTCTGGCAAGCACCCGATTTGCGATCCAGTCGTAGAATGACATTATTTTTTGACGATCCTCTGCTGGCAACGCGAAAAAAATCTTGCATAAGCCTGCACCATGCAACGGCAGCGACTCCGCTGAATATCCATCCTCAAGCACGACGAGTGAGCAACCGAGAGGGATATTCTCGTGAATAAGTCGCAGATATGATTCTTGCTCAGCAAATGACATATGGTGCAAAGTCCACGTTATGCAACAAGCGTCGAATTTCTCTGTCCAGAGGAAATCAGCAAATGCATCGCCGTGAACAGTTTTGAACTGGATCCGTGGAGATGCGAACTCTCTCCACTCACGATATGGGTGCAGATCGATGCCGATTACCGTTGCACTTTGATTCTGTGAAATGATCCGCTTTGCCAAAATCCCTGTTCCACATCCAACATCAAGTATACGACCAGCGCGAGGTGGAATGAGAGGAATTACATACCTATCGAAATAAGATGGAACAAGGACTTGGAAAAATCCATATCGATAGACGTTGTCTATTTCGTCGGCGAATCTGTTATAGAATGTATCAAAATCCCAGATATCGAGAGCTTTCCATAACGCATTGATGATATCTTTCGAGAATCCGATATCTGTAAGGCTATGTGTCAGTTGTGTTTTTGCATACCGCTTAAGCGAGCCATTTGACCAGACTGGCGATACGAATATCTTTTTTTCATGATACGGGATAAGGGCTTGTGGTTGAGTACTATTTTTGACGTCTTTCATAGAGTTCCTCCTGCAAAAAATAAAAAAGAAAATCAGAAAATGAATTATTTTTTAGCGCTCTCCGATATCTGATACTTGTCAAGGAACGGCCTCACATTCTCAGGCACTGCGCCACGCGTCCAGTTGCGTGTGAAATCAGAAGCATGTGCGTTGAATTCTGCCGTGAGGAGATTTCGCTGTGAGATATACCCGCGCAAGATCGTTTCTTTTTGCGAATATGTTTCACGCGCATCAAACGGCCAGTTCGTCATCGGCACGTCGGCAAAATTAGATTTGTATGCTGTGACTTCTTCTTGCATCGAACCGATCTGCGCATTCACTTGTGATATGGCTGCATCTTTTGCCTTGAACCAGCGATAATTTTCAAGCGCATAATCTGGTGTTGTAATGTCGCTGGCTTGTTCTGATCGTCCGCATCCTGTCATCAGAAACGGCGTTGCGAACAGTGTGCTTGAAAGGGCGATTGCCGTCAATGTTTGTCGTATTGGTTTCATTGTATTCACCTATTTGAGCTCCAACGAATTAGAGACTGGTTTTCCTGCTTTGAGCGCATTCTCTGCGGCCTTTGCTTTACCGAGCATATCGTAGTCGATGTCACGCATATTGAACACTGGCGTTGACAGTTTGAGTGGGACGGAACTTTCAATATATTTTCCATTCCATTGCATGTACTGTCCTTCGGGTGTTCGCCAGTAGACATATGGATCCGAAGCGCCATACGCGCCGTCCGCACC
>CAZGJY010000213.1:0-2148 GCA_964525725.1 uncultured Methanosarcinales archaeon
GTAAAGACAATGAACAAATTGTTCGTAATTGTTATCGCAGCTTTGGTCGTATTGACGACAGTCGGCGTAGCTTTCGCATCCGTTGATAATATCACGTTCGATAGCGCGGCGTCTATTCAATCGATCACGGTGAACGGTGACGTATACAACAGCGGTGATACGCTGCAACTAAATCTAGGAGATAAACTCGACATCCGAGTAAAGGTCCAAGCGACGCATAACGTCGACAACCTTGAAGCATCAACGCGCCTCGTCGGCTATGAATATGCAGGAACGGATGGAACTCAGATCAGCGACACGTCCGATCTTTTCGATATGCAAGCGGGCGACACGAAATACGTCGATCTTCAAATCACAATTCCAGTCCAAGCAGACAAGGACGTTTACGAACTCCGCGTCGATCTTGACGGCCGAACAGCATCCTACGGCGACAACGCATTCACTATTCGAATCGCAGGCCCTCGTAAAGCAGTTTTGATCCGAGACATCATCTTGACACCAAGCGGCTCAGTCGACTCCGGTCGATCGATCCTCGGACAAGCACGCCTCGAAAATATCGGCGAGCGCGACGAGAATGACATCAAAGTAACGATGGGCATCCCAACATTAGGAGTCGAAGGCTCAGTCTACATGGACAGCCTCAACGGTCAGACAACACTCGGCCAAGGCGAGACGAAATCAAGCGAAGAGATTTACTTGAGAATCCCTCCGTGTGCAAAACCCGGAACATACGATTTGACGACGACAGTAGATTTCGATGTCAATCAAGAGACGACACAGACGCAGCAGATAACAATCACTGACGGCGGCCTATGCACAGACAATCCAAGCGGTTCATCATCGGGATCGAATCCATCGCAGAAAGTCATCGTAACAGCACCAAGCGCACAGAACGTACAGATCGGTGTCGGCGGCGCATCATTCCCAGTTGTCATCCAGAACACGGGAACTGCATCAAAGACATTTGTCGTATCAGTGAACGGCGTAAGCGATTGGGGAGCATATCAGATATCTGATCCAGCACCAGTCGTCGCAGGCGGCGAAACAAAAGTAGTCTACATCTACGTCACAGCGCAGGATGGCGTAAGCCCTGGCGCTCGCGTCTTTGGCATCGACGTCACAGTCGACGGTCAGAAGCAGAGCATCACGGCACAAGCGATCTTGACGCAAGCAGCGACACACGCATCTGCAACAGCAGTTCTGTGGTGGATTTTCGGCGTATTGATTTTCATTGTTGTTGTGCTCGGTCTCATTGTTGCGATCCGCAACATGAAAGGCAAGAAAGACGACGAGATGGACGACGACCTTGACTCGAGCGGTCAAGCGTACTACTAATTTTATTTGATTCTCATTTTCCTCTAATTTTTCTTTACCCCCAATTACAATTTCAGATCCAATAAGGAAAAGAGGAATTCCGCGGAGTGATTTAGCGACAATGGCAACGAAGAACAGCTCACTGACATATTTGGCTCGAGGACTTTTTGTAGCAAGCATTATTGGTTCGATCGGCACGCTTACGAATTTATACCGGATGAGCAGCACTATGCACGAAGAACAACTCCGTCCCGGAGAAAGCCAAGAATCCGCTGCATATCATTCAAGAACGGAATCACTTCAATCACAATACAATTCACAAGTAATACAGATGCAATATTCCGGACTAGCTTCCATTGCAGGATTTGTCGTGGGTGCAGCAATAATGATGCGGCGATCCAAAGAAGAGAACGAACTAGAAGCATTACTAAAAACAGGAAACATAGACGAAATCGCAGATCGCCATTTTCGCGACGGAAATATTGAACCCAGAGCAGATTGAATGCAACTGCACTCCGGATACTAACATAAAAATCACATTCACAACGGGAAAATTCACATGGCACAAAATCCTCAGAACAAAAATAGAAATAAACAAAAATCGAGTGTATCATATGCCCTCTTAGTCACTCTTCTCGTCATATCCCTCGTCACAATCCTCGGCATGGCATCATTCGCCTCCGCATTCGAAAACTACCAACTAACAGCACCATTCTCACCAGTCACAGTCGCATCGTGCTCGGCGCAGACAGAAGTCCTTCTCCTCAAGAACACCGGCAGCGAAGCAGCGCAAGTCAGCCTGAGCTTCGTCGACAGTAAAGTCGCGCAGTTCGC
>CAZGJY010000214.1:0-2135 GCA_964525725.1 uncultured Methanosarcinales archaeon
ATAATGATCTGCCGCTCGCATCAACACCGAAGGCATCGCTTGCGATTCTTGCGTATAATTACGCCGATTTTGATGGCGCTGGTCTCAATCATATGTTTGCACTGCAGCTTGAACAGCCTCATCTATATGGAATTCTGAGCAGTTCAACGTTCCACGGAAATCTTCGAGAAAGGACACTGGCAAAACTAAAGGATCCGCCGCTCGAATTCATCTCAAAGCCATATGATTTTGCAGCGATTGAACGAGCTTTGAATAACGCCCGCAATTATTCATTGACAAGGCGAATAGCATCTTAGTCTGATTCCTACGGCAATCATCGGGGAATCTGAGGAAAGTCTTACAAGAATATTACGGGAATCTTTAAGTATGGTTCTCGCTTTCTGCGATACAATGACGATACAAACTCCAGCACAATCTGCAGCCGCTTCACTCACTGCTCCGACCGTTGTCCATCAATCGCAAGCGATAATTCCGCCGCTGCGTGATTGCGTGAAAAGAATTTCTTTCGACAAGGGCGATGACAACAACGGATTCCTTTTTATGGGAGCGCCACTCGAAGAGAACAGCGATGCGGCGTTCCGGACGATCTGCTATCGTCACGGCGCTGACCTGACGTTCACTGAAATGACGCGCGTCCAAGGACTCGTCAAGAAAAACAAGAGCACGTGGTCCCGCCTCGCAGTCCATGACGACACACCATACATGATACAGCTGCTTGCCGGCCGTGAATCTGACGTCGAGAAATTCCTCGAAGCATTCGAGCCGCCGCAGAATGGCAGCTTTCGCGGATTCAATCTCAATATGGGTTGCCCGAGTCCCGACGTCATAGGTCTCGGTCTAGGTAGCGCATTCATCAAGCGCGTCGCAAAAGCGCAGCGTCTGATCGATATTTTCCGCAAGCACGGTTATCCGGTCTCGATCAAGATCCGCCTTGGTCTCAACAAATATGAGAAAGAGAAAAAAGTATACCTGAACATCATTCGCGCGACGACGCCTGACTTTTTCATCGTGCACGCGCGCCACGGTGCAGAAAAATATGCAGAACCGGCGGATTTCTCCGTCTACAAAGAGATTGTCGATGAAGCGAACAAGCTCGGAAAGATTATCGTCGCGAACGGCGACATTGTCAGCGCGCAAAAAGTGGCGCAGCTCAAATCGATCGGCATCCGCGGCGCGATGATCGGCCGTGCGGCTGTCTGGAATCCATCGATATTTGACAAGCTCAAAGGAAAATCAGAAAGCCAGCTTCCGTCTATTGACGCATTGCGCAGCGAATACGAAGCGTTGGCTGAAAAATATGCGACGCATCATCGATACAAAGCAAACGTCCTCTTGCGAATGGGCAGAGACGCGACGCAGCTCGATAAGAATCTGCTTATTTAGCTGCGCCAGCCTAACACGTAGCACTCTTTTTCCACTTCAATCAATTGGATTGGGCTTGTAACTCCTAGGTGTTTTCCAATCTCGCCACTCACAAATTCAGGCTCACTTTTTGCAAGTTCAATCATGAATTGATCCATCGATCTTCCAAGACTAATTGATCCCCAATCTTGCGGAAGACATCCGTATTTTTGTGCATGTTCACACACATAACTTTGCGTGAACACGCTTGTGCTCTCCATCAGTTCACTCAAAGTGACCCAATGAATATGAGTGCCAGGCAATTGCCAGAACGGGTATGTTTCATCTCGCATAGGATCATTGAGTACATTGCTTGAGAAAATAAGATTATCTGTCAGCGGATTCATAACTTGGTCATATGTTATGTTCGCTGCTATCACGCCTGTTTTGATTTTGTGTATCGTGGAGACATCATATGTGAAGTTTTCTCCACCTCTCATCTGCCTTTGCATCTGAGTCATAATATTTTGCGTTAGCAGTGTATCAAGAGTTTCATTATTCGTAATCCATCTGTCAAATGCATGATAATTTACACCAAGTGATTTTGCATATAATGCGAAGAAATGGCTGATGCCTGGTTCATGCATTTGCAAATTCATTGGGAACGCGAAGTGGTTTGCTCCGAATTCAACAAATGGCTGTGAACCTATTGGCGCATGCAACATTTCCGCTGCCTCATATGCTGCGGCAAGCTGCCGGACTCGTTTAGGAAGCGTATTCTCTTTGTCGATAGA
>CAZGJY010000215.1:0-2119 GCA_964525725.1 uncultured Methanosarcinales archaeon
ATCTCTCTCGACTCATCGGGCGCATTCATCCAACGGAGCATCATCGCAAATCTCAACGAGACGGGCGCGCAGTGCAATCAGCAAGTGATATCTCTGTGCGCAGAGCAGCAGCATGATTTATACACCGAATCGAATCACATCGCACGGCAGACGAAGAGCAATATTCTGACGAGAGCTGCAGTCCTCGGCAGCTCGAAATCCGTCAGCAGAAGTCTTATCAAAATCGGTAAAGACGCGTTCGGCAGCGAAGGCTATGAGAAACAAGAAGCGCTCATCCTCAGTCCGACGGCGGAAGCCGACGCGATCCCAAATCTTGAGATCCACAACCACGATGTCAAATGCAGCCACGGATCGACGATCGGGCAGCTCGACGAAGAAAAGCTTTATTACTTGATGAGCCGTGGATTGAATCGCAAACAAGCGATCGCTGCGATGATCGAGGGCTATTTCATGCCGGTGATCAAAGCGATCCCTGACCAAGCGACGTGCATCTTGGTGCAATTGTGCATCCAAAAGATGTTCAGTGAGTCCAATAATGTACGGAATATATCAGGCGATATACAATGAAACTCAATACCGACGCAGTGCAGAAATTGAAACGGGATTTCCCTCTTCTTGCGAATAGCGGCAAGCTCATCTACGTCGATAATGCTGCGACGACGCAGAAACCAAAACAAGTGATCGCTGCGATGGACACGTTCTATCGGACGCAGTATGCCGCGGTGCATCGCGGACTGTATCCGCTCGCAAGCAACGCGACGCAGCTCTTTGAAGATGCGCGAAAGAAAGTCGCGCAGTTCATCAACGCGCCGCAACCGAGCGAAATCATTTTTACGCACGGAACGACGGAATCGCTCAATGGTTTGGCGACGAGTCTCCACTCGCTCCTCTCTCGACTGCCTGCATCGAAGGATCGCAAGAAAATACTTCTCACCGAAATGGAGCATCACGCGAACATCGTCCCATGGCAACAATTTGCAAAACGACACGGTTATTCGATCGACTACGTCTCTCTCGATGACGATTACAAGCTTTCGATGCAACAACTAAAAGCAAAACTCACGACGGATGTCGCATTCATCGCATTCACGCATGTATCAAATGTGCTCGGCACGGTTAACCCTGTGAACGAAATCTGCAAACTTGCGAAACAAAACGGAGTCATCACAATAATCGACGGCGCGCAAGCCGTCGCGCATCAACCTGTCGATGTCCAAGTTATCGGCTGCGATTTCTATGCGTTCTCTGCCCACAAATTATATGGACCGACGGGTGTCGGCGTCCTGTTCGGTAGATATGAATTGTTGCAACTGCTTGAGCCATTCTCGTTCGGCGGACATATGATTGAGTTCGTCACGAAGCACGATGCGAATTGGGCTGCGATTCCGCAACGATTCGAGGCAGGCACGCCGCCGATTGCTGATGTGATCGGCTTGTCCGCTGCGATCACATATTTGGAGCATATTGGGCTTGACGAAATCTCGACGTGGGAATCGGAATTAACGCGGTATGCGATCTCGCGATTGTCTGAAGTTTCTGGTATCGAATTATTCCATACAAAGGAAGGAAAAATGTCAGGCATCATTTCGTTCGTCATCCATGGAGTTCATGCTCATGATATCGCGTCGCTTACTGGCGATGATGGTGTCTGCATCCGTGCAGGACATCACTGCGCGATGCCGCTCAACCAGATCCTCGACACGCCGGCGACTGCTCGGATGAGTTTCGGTCTGTACAATACGATGGAAGACGTCGACACAGTCGTCAATTCTCTCAAGCGCGTGAGCGCGATATTCGGAGGGAAGCGCTGAACATGTCTGAGCCATCACTATCTGGGTCACTGTCCAATATGCCCGATTCTTCGAGCATGTATCGTGAGCAAATTTTGGATCTCTTCAAGAATCCTATCCATTTTGGAAAGCTTGAACCGCACACGCACTCAGGGCATAAACATAATCCGTCCTGCGGCGACGAATTCACCGTGCAGCTTTTTGTCGATGCACGCAGCGGCAAGATTGTCGATGCAAAATTCTTCGGCAGCGGCTGCGCAATCTCGACGGCGTCTGCTTGCTTGTTTATCGATGCGATCATCGGCAAGACGATTGATGATGCAAAGAAA
>CAZGJY010000216.1:0-2114 GCA_964525725.1 uncultured Methanosarcinales archaeon
CTTCAATTACCCACTCGAGCTTTCCAAGACCAGGTTGTCTCATCGTCAAACCGAATTTTGGATTCGTGACGTCTTTGTATGAGACTGCGATGACTCGTGTTCGACAGACGTCTGCGACTTTGAGCGCGCGACCGCTGTCTTTGCCTTGCAAGACTTTCTCTTTGCCGTAGGATACGAAGTCGTCCATCGTCTGTGAAATGTGGATCATTCCTTCTATCGGACCGAGCGTGATGAATGCGCCGAAGTCTGCGATGTCAAGGATTTTGCCTGTGAACATTTCTTGGAGCTCGATCTTGAATGAGATGACGTCGAATGTGACTTCGTAGAATGCTGCGCCGTCGCCTGGGATGATGATTCCTTCCGAGAAATCATGGACAAGCGTGACATCGATGACGATGCCGACTTCTTTTGAAATGTATGATTCGTATTTTTCTTTGAGCTGTTTGAGGATTGCATCCTTTGTGTCTGAGCCAAAGAGGTGCGGTGGTACTCGTGCAGTATCTTTGAGTTGTGTCTTGTAAAACATCTTTTTCTACCCTCGAAAGTGTGTATCTGTTTCTCTTGTTTATTTTTGATTCACTTATAGGATTGTGTTATTATTTCTAGGTGCGAGCGTGCCCGAAGGACTATAACGCTGACGCCGAGTGGTTTGAGTCGCGATTTCAACTGCTGGTCTTGTGTTGCTACGCCGATTGTCTGTTGCTGCTCTCGAGCAGTTCTTGCGAATGTGACAATCGCGTCGTCCGCATAGCCGTGGTCTATCGGTATGATCTGGACTTTTTTCTGAGTAATCAGTTGCAGACCGAGTTTCGCTGCTAGTCGTTGGCTTGCGGTTTTTGCAGTTGTCGTGAGTTTTTGAAGCTCATCAACTGTTGCAGAAAATGCGATGACCTGCGATTTCTGCCCGCACAAACGCTCAAATTCCGCAAATATGTCTACTCGAAACTGCCCAGGAATGAGCCAAAAGTTCGTATCGACAACTATTTGCATCTCGTGATATGACGGACATTTGGATGGTTTATAAAGGTTTGCTCGCGCACCATAGACAACAATCTCAAACAAATTAATATGTTACTCTCAAGTGATAATTTTATAAATTATTACTCTTTCCAAAAATTATATGGGAAGACCATTTGGGCGAAGACCACAAGAAGGAGATAGACCTGGTTCTGGCGTTCACAAATATATCAAGGAAATCAAACGTGGACGTGTAAAACTTGCGTCGACCGACAATCAAAAAAGGGAAGATTTGCTCAAAAGACTTCACGATTTATCAGAAATACCAGGTTCTCGATACACTGCAAAATTTGAGAGCAGAGTAATGCAATTTGTGAATTTTCTCGTTAGCTGCCCAATGAACGGTTTGGTGAATCCTGATTATGCTCGAGATATTCACCGTATGACGGATTTACAATCACCTGACGCGCGCTATAGAATTGATAGAAGGATGGAAGTGAGAGTTGCACAATGCGGACCAGATTTGCCACTTCATTATATTGCAAAATTGCTTGGAACAAACATCCCTTCCAATCCTGCGGACAGATATGTTCATGTAGTTAAAAATCATAATCTTACTCCTGATTGCGCGGTTCAACCTGTAAGAAATTTGAAAAACTTAGAATACTTTTTGGAGCAAGCAGTTTCAAGAATTAAGCCAGGAAGTGAATTATCCGTAAGAATAAATGGGAAAGCATTTTCATATTTGAATAGCGGATTTAACTGTGACCTTGGCTCTTCTGAACATGATAACGAATTCCAACAATTCTGTCGTAAATTGCGACAAGCAAGTATAGATCCGTGCGCTGTATATGAGCTTCAAGATATAAACTCAGGCGGCCAACGAGTTGCCAGCAAAATTCTTATCAAAACTACAACACCTTTATTGTGCAGGAACACTCCTCGAAGAGATAACGAAGAGCAAGAAACTAAACTGGCTATGTTCACGTATGTTATACAGAAATAAGCTAAAGAAATCCAGAATAGCAAATATGAAATAATCTAAAAATTAAATGAAATCATCGTGAGATGATTCACTCACAGTCCGCGTCTGACCGCTGCGATCGTATTTCACGAGCGTCGGCGGCAACTGCATCGTTCCGAGGATCAGATCGGAA
>CAZGJY010000217.1:0-2089 GCA_964525725.1 uncultured Methanosarcinales archaeon
CCTGCCTGCAAATGTATTCAATGACGTATGTGAGTCCAATCGAAGAGACCAGAATTGAAGAGAAGAATGATGACGCCGAGCTTCGGGCGATGGATAAAGAGTCGCAGTTGACGGAGGAGCGCTTCAACTTCTCGATGTTTTTCATCCTCGGCATAATATTGCTGCTCATCGGTTTTTTTCGCATGATTGTCTTTCGTGAACTATCATATCTCAGCCTCGGATTTGTCGTTGCCGGTTTTGCCGTATCGCTTGGCTCACAGCATTGGATCAAGAAGAAAGAGATAACGAAATCAGAGCATCGCCTCATCGATAACAGAAAAGATGTGCAATATGAGATTCAAGCAGCGGATTTTGGATTCACTGACCAAATCCATCGCAATGAAGAACGGGACAAATACGAAGAAAAGCTCGATGGAGAGAAAATCGAGCCCGATGTCGAGCACAAAAAAGAAGATGTCGATTACGATCCGCAGACATCATTCGATCCGCCGAGCAAACTTGACCAAGAAGAGCAATAAATAGAAATATTCAGACAGGCAAAGTAACAGGATGAGGAATGCCTTGGCATAAGTCTCAGGAGAAGCGGTGATTCATGCAACCGCTTCGACGCTTTTGCTGCGAGGTACGAGCAGAAGGTTGCCGCATTGCTCATGCTCAAACAAAAGAAACTACAATAATTAAGAGACAATCCTTAGCCAATATATTTTTAAACGAGCTTTCTGCAACGAATAGTAATGAAACATGCATTTGAACGATTGCAGCAGAACAAAGTCTACAAAGACTGGCGCACGAAAAATCCGTCGCACACACTCTCGCATGCGTTTCTCATGTTGCATCAACAATATCATCCAAACTGGCAATTTGGATTCTATTCGCCAGAGACAGATCAAGTAGCGACGTTCATCATTTCAGAAGACAATGTCCAGTTCACTCCTGAAACTGAGGTATTCAAAGATCCAGACAAGAAAATCCTGCCGATCACGCTCTCACAAGTCAAAAAGACATTTGACGAAGCATATGCGATCGCCGAGCAGATCTGCAAACAGCGTTGCAGTGGCCAGACAATCAATTCTACGATTGCTGTTCTGCAGAACACGCACGAGCACGGCATTGTATGGAACATCACACTCGTAACGATGGCGTTCAATACTGTCAACGTGAAGATTGACGCAGAGACTGGCGACATAAAAAAAGTGAGCGTCGATTCATTGATGGGACTCGGAACTCGCGTAGGACCAGACTCAACTGATGTATTGCCGCAATAATCGACTTATCTTCATCTCGCATTTGCTGTGATTGAATGAGTAACATGCTCGTTCTGCGCTCTCCCATACAGCCAGGATTCTTTTTGCCCGAAAAAAAGTAGTTATGAGCCGCAAAATTCCAAAAATCACTTGTGAGAAACGACAAATAATTTTAGTGACGAGGAAAAAGAAATCTCGACGGGCAATCATCGCTACTCCAAAGGTTAAGTTAGAGTGCAATAGTGTTTATAAGAACAAGACGCAAGAAAACGATTCAGATAAATGGCAAAAAAATTTTCACGACAAGGACTAGGAGTAAAGGAGATGACTAAGTCATCTGCGCTCGCAAGCTTCTTTGTGCAGGAAGATAAATAATTCGGATAGGTTATGAGTGTCCGCAAAAATAATCCGCGGCTCAAAGCAATTCGTTGGGGGTCTTCTGCACACTGATTCTTATTTTATGTTCAGCCAGTTTCAATTTTTCTAAACCTTACTCAAGTTCACTGCAAAGCGCAAGAAAACCTTTTAAGTCAAACGCAGCAAGAGTAATTACTGCAATGGATCGCATACTACTCATAGCAATGTTGTCAATTATTTGCGCGCTCGGACTTAGTGCGTGCACACTGCGAGCTTCCGAAATCCAACAACCAAGCTGCATAGCGAACGGCTCGATTCCAAATCACAATTACGACGACGGGTTTGGAGGCAGACAATTCTGCGTCAATGAAACAAGAATCAATGTTTGCGACCAGATAACGAATGATTCCATCCGCGATTCTTGCTCGCTCAATGTGGCTATCAATACAAACGACATAGTCCAATGCGCATCTTTCGCATATCGGGAT
>CAZGJY010000218.1:0-2086 GCA_964525725.1 uncultured Methanosarcinales archaeon
ACGCTCGACGAGGCACTCGCGATGATCGCTCCGAGGAGAATCGAGACGAGAGTGAGATGCTTGACACAAGCAGACGATCCCTCACGCGTGAACTGAATGCGACAGGGAAAAAGCTTTCCTCCCTCGCAGCGAACAATCCTTCGCTGCAAAAAGTACCCTTCGCTCTCAAAGACTATCAAGCACCACCGCATCTCTGCTTCGTCACATGCGAAGGCAGGCGGATCAGCACGCTGCTCGAGCTTGCATTCGAGCTCTCGCAGATGAAAGACGAAGTCTTCGCGCATCACGTTAATGATTCAAAGCACGACTTTGCGATTTGGATAAAAGACGTATTCGGACTTCCAAAACACGCATGGGTGCTCAAAGAGATTAAAGAGAAACATGCCCTCGCACAAGCAATCTTCATGTTGGTAGAGGGCGGATTCGCGAATGAGTGAGGACATGACTATGGCAAAAATGACAAAAAATACAATATCGACACATATGGAAAGGACAGAACAAATGACTCGCTTACAATCACACGGACAATCACGGTTGACCCCTGACGGAAAAACAATGGACAAAAAATCAATTAGAAAGGACGATTCAATGAGTAAAAGTATTCACAAAATAAGCAACAGCGATTGCAGTAACAGCAACATCTGGGCGCACGTCACAAAGACGTTCAAAACTTCCTGCACGATTGCATGCGCGCTCGCAGGATCGCTCCTCGCACTCTCACTGCTCCTCTCGCTGTTTGCAGTGAACACAGCAGCACTCGAACTCGGTCTCACACCGGGTGACATCGTCATCGATCACGTGCTCAGCGGAGGTTATGCTGAGGTACCATTCACACTCTCGACCGACTCGGTAGACAACATCACGATAAATCTCTACCATCTCAACGACTCGACGATCAATGATTGGATAACCTATGATCCTGCACCATCGTACATAACGATCAGCCAAGCAAAGCCGTACATCGGCAAAGTCATCGTACAAGTCCCAGCGACTGCGACGAGCGGCAATTATTCTGTCCTCAATAAATTCACAGTATTACGACCGCTCACGACGACAGACAGTGATACGACGGCGGACATCGCGCTCAGCATGGGGCAGAAAGTAGAGATAACTGTCGTGAGCGATAAAATATCAGGGTGCACAATCTACTCCGATTCATTGCAAGCAGAAGGGATTGTCGGACAAGATATTGTCGAGAGCATCTTTTTGCGAAACGACGGCAACATCAATCTCGATGATTCGCTCAACTATACAATCTACGACGTCAACGAGACAAAAATAATAACGGAAGGCAGCATTCCGCTCCATGTCTTGCCGACGAAGATAGAGACAGTACCGCTCAGTCTGCCGACTGACAATCTTGCTGCAGGACAATACGCAGTCTCGCTCTCGCTCGGACAATGCTCGCTCTCTCGACGTGGTTTGCAATTCACTCTTTTCGCGCAAGGAGCGAAATTCGTCAAAGGAGATCTCACGTCTGTCGTCATTCCGATCCGTGTGTACAACGTCACCAACACGACAATCACTGGAGAATTCGAGAATACGGGCGACGTTACAGTGACTGCACATATGATAAGCCAAGTACTGCTTGACGGACGTATCGTCAATATTGTCGAATCGCAGCCAGCAGTAGTTTCTGCGGGCAGCAGCACATCCTTTGTCACGTCGATGGATTCAAAGGCAAGGGGCAAGTACCAAGTCGACTCGTACGTCGTCTATGACTCATACCAGACGCCAAAAACGACGGCATATGTCAATTTCATCGACGACTCGGCCGGGAATGGAGCAACAGGCTCATCAAGTATATCGCCGGCGACGATTGTGAAGATAGTGATAGTCTTAGTGATCGTTTTGCTCATCATATTGATTGTCGTGAAGAAAAAGCGATCCAAGCAACAACCGCAGCACCAGCATCAGTTGTAAGAAGAATTGCAAGAATACTTGCAAAACGACTTGCTGATCCAAATATTGTTGCGGCTGCACTACTTTTTGTCAGTACCTAACCAATTACTGATGAGTCAAATGAAAGAGGAATAAAGAGGGAACGAATGTCGCTTGAACTATTGTACAGACCGAAATATCTCAA
>CAZGJY010000219.1:0-2077 GCA_964525725.1 uncultured Methanosarcinales archaeon
TGCATTTTTCCAGCACCATGCTTTTCGCGCTTCTTCTTCCATATCGTAGATGCCAAGAATATCTTTGAACGTGACATTCTTCTTCTTCATGAATGGGACACTCATTGCCCAGTTATCACGAGCAGAACCGAATGCAACGGAACCATTCATGATGTCTACTTTCCATTTTGCTGCAAGCTCTGGCTCAGCAGTCTTTTCGATGAGTTCGTTGAACTCTTTGAATATCTCAAGGAATCGTGCTTGCATCGCTTCAGGAGTCATCTTGACTTCTTTGATGAGTCGATCGACTTTGTTGATGAACAGAACTGGTCGGACTCGTTCACGCAATGCTTGTCGGACAACAGTCTCCGTCTGCGGCATCATACCTTCGACTGCACAGACCAAACAGATCGTACCGTCAATAGCACGCATCGCTCGCGTGACGTTACCACCGAAGTCGACGTGACCTGGAGTATCGATAAGATTGATGAGATAATCATTGTCACGATATTCGTGGACCATCGAGACGTTTGCTGCGTCGACTGTCATGAGTCGCTCTTGCTCGTCTGCGTGCTGCCACGTTTCCATACCCTTGTCTAAGTCGCCCGCGAATTTCGAGTTCATCTGGCCGGATGCTGCAAGCAAATTATCAGTGAAAGCAGTTTTACCGTGGTGGATGTGGGCAGATGTACAGATGTTTCTAATATGTTTCTGGTCCTTGATGATTTTTTGGACTCGATCGACCATTATTTCTGATGCCATTGTTTTTCTCCTGTTGTTTGTTTTGTTATTAGTTTGATGATTTATGTTTTGCTGACTACATTAAGTATGAATGCTAACAAGTTAAAATTCGTGCTCGATGAATGTGTCGTGCACAGACTTGTACGAAATCAATTCGTTGGGAGCGAACCAAAGGGCGACTTCGCTTTTTGCATCGTCAACGCTTGATGACGCGTGGATGATGTTCGCGATCGCTTTCTTCTTCTCGTTCGCGATCGCATACGTGACGTGCGTAAAATCGCCGCGGATCGTCCCAGGCGCTGATTCGCTTGGCTGTGTCGAGCCGACCATCTTTCGAACAGTCGCGATCGCTTGATATCCCTCGAGGCAGATCGCCAAGACTGGTCCTTTTGTGAGGAAGTCGAGGTTCTGCTCCCAAATATCATAGCCCCGACGTTTTGCGATATCCTCTTCGCGATAATGCTTCTTCGCAAATTCTTTCGTCGCACTGACGAGCTTCATGCCGACGATCTTGAGCCCTGCTTGCTCGAAGCGAGAGATGATCTGGCCTGTGATCTGTCGTGCAACCGCATCCGGCTTTAGCAATACAAGTGTTCGTTCTTTCATTGTCGGCTCTTTGTAAATGTTATTGTTCTATGGTATAATTATTATAAAAATGAAAAATAACTTGGAGTTGTGGCTCAACGACTCCTGCAATTACTGCTTGTCGCTCTTCTTTGTCTGAGCGCCTTCAGCCTTGATTGCGTGGAACTCTTCAGTCCACTTTGTCGTTCGTGCTTTTCGACCAAGCTTCATCATGTTGCGCTCTGCTTTCTTGTTGAGGAAGTAGTAGACGCGACCGTCGTTTCGCACCGACATGATGCCTTGTCCCGGAGGGATTTTCTTTCCGCTAAAACTGCAAATGACCATTTTGTTTCCTCGTGTAGGTTTGGTTTTTTGGATTCTGTAATTGTGCTTTGATTTTCTTTTGGGTTTGTTTTTTTATCGTGACAATGGTCGCGCTTCGAATTCCGTTTCACGCAACATCAACGTATCGCCAAGTCTCAATGGACCTTTGACGTTTCGTCGGATTGTCTTGTTCTTGTCTCGGCCTTCGAGGACTTTGACACGGACTTGTACTGCTTCGCCGCGCATGCCTGTACGACCGATGATCTCTTCGACTGTCGCAGGGACTGCTTCAGTGAATACGACACCACCTGTCGCTTTTGGTGCTGCTGCGCCACCTTGTGCACTCGGAGCTGCTCCAGCTGCAGGTGTTGCTGCAGTTGTCGGAGCGATCGATGCCTTTGGTGCGTCTGCTGCTTTTGGTTTTGCTTCGTCTTTACTCATGCAAAAACCTCACTTACAAACTATCCAA
>CAZGJY010000220.1:0-2071 GCA_964525725.1 uncultured Methanosarcinales archaeon
AGAAATAATCATGCTCTTCTGCCTTTTCGGAGTATTCTTATCAATCGATGAAAGCCAGACGAAAGCGTTCGTCACGGATCTTGAGCTTGTCAAACGTGGGAGCGCCGTCGGTTTCTATAACTTCGTCCTTTCGTTCGGTTATGTTGTCGCATCGGTGCTCGCTGGATTTCTTTGGACGTGGAATCCGATGTATGCGTTCTTGTACAGCGCCGTTGTTTCGCTTGTTGCGTTCGTGCATTTCTTGTTGAGAATGGATTATGTACCCAAATTAGCAGAATAGGAAGATATTCTCGATGTAGTTGCGATTGATTAAAATTACTCTGAAGACTTCTGAGAAAGCAACTCTTTGAGATCGAGCGGCTCTGTGATCATCGCAAGCTCGCCGTTTTTTGTTTTCGGCCATTGTGCTCGTGGTCGATCCCAATAGAGTTCGACGCCGTTGCGGTCTGGATCTTCAAGATAGAGTGCTTCGCTCACGCCGTGGTCTGCTGCGCCTTGCAGTGGAATCTTTGCATCGATGAGCCGTTGTAATGCGTCAGCAAGCGCTGCCTGCGTCGGATATTTTATCGCGAGGTGATAGAGTCCCGTCGATCCTCTGGGTGGCGGCGAGCCGCCGCTGCTCTCCCACGTATTGAGGCCGATGTGATGGTGATAGCCGCCGGCGGAGATGAACGCTGCTTGTGCGCCGAATCGCTGCATGAGTTCAAAGCCGAGGACGCCGCAGTAGAAATCGAGCGCGCGTTGTATCTCTGCAACTTTGAGATGGACGTGACCGATTGTGACTTCTGGATGGATTGCTGTTTTCTTAGGGTTTGTTGACTTTTCTGCATTTCTCATAACTGCTGTGGTTGCTTAGTGTTGTTAAATAATTTTAGGAGGATTGCTTTGCACCTAAATTCAAATAGGCAGTGCAATTGCGGCAATCTTCTGCTCGTCCCTCGCAGATTTCTCGTCGCCGTGCCTGCATGAATCGGCACGGCTCCTTATATCTTTCCAAGGCAATTGCACAGCTAGCGTTGCCTATTTTGCACACAGGTCTTGTAAGTCTAAACGCTTATAAAGGGCTGATTTTTCCTCAGTCAGTAGTATTTAGGTATTCCAATAATGGCAACAATCACATTGAAGGGTCATACATTCACGCTCAATCCTATTACTAATTCGTTCTCTCGCAGAGCACAGTTCTTCGAGAATAAGATTACTGAATCGCTCGGGCTTTTGGATATTGTCTCAGATGCAGTCGAAGTCGAGTACGATGTCATCGGATTCAAGAGAGCGCCAGCGTCCGTCGGCTGGTATATGGACGGCCATTATCTTTTCTATAAATATGAACAGTGTGCAAAGTGTGTTGATAATCTGGCTGTCATCTCCAAGATGATCGAGCTTGAAGTCAAGCAAGTCGTCCACAATCAGAAATCGCGCATGGATTTTTTGCGAGAATTCATGGCTGACGAAGATCATGAGCAGCAGAAGAAAGATGCTCGCGTGCTTCTCGGTTTAGCTGATAATGAAATGGATATGGCAGTGATCGACAAGAAATACAAAGATCTTGCGAAAGCTGCGCATCCTGATATGCCTGGTGGAGATGCTGAAAAATTCAAAGCACTCAATAAGGCACATAAATTGTTGCGAAAAGAATTGCTGTAGTTCGGAAGTTATTCTTGTTTAGTATCATTTCTCTGATTTTTTATGATTCTTAATTTCCTATTATTCTTAATGAGCAACTATTTAATCCGTTGTGTGTTCTCTCTTCGTGCCGATGATGACTATTTCGCTAACTGAGTTATAGTAAACAGCAGTGCAAACTGCAATATGATGATTCACGTAGAACTCTGAGGCATTTTTCTTGCTTTCTTGTTTTTGTTTGCTTAAATAGAAACACTCAACTTTTTATATAAATCTTGATTTCCTGTCATTATGGATCCTCTCTTTGAACAACTGAATCAATATCTTGATCCAGATCCAGCACGTAGGATAGTCTGGTCTACGCATGATCAGTCCTTAGTCAATTTGGCGTCAGGCAATATCGACTTTATTGAGCATACACGTTGCGCCCTCCGATATAAACGAGGTT
>CAZGJY010000221.1:0-2067 GCA_964525725.1 uncultured Methanosarcinales archaeon
GGTCGTGGTGAGCCCGCGCAGTATAGGGCACAGCAAGAAGAGAAAAAGCAACGTCCATGGATGAGAAAGCATACTGCGCCAGCTATAGATGCAGATATCGCGAAAATGCCGCCAGAATGGTGGTGAAGATTGTCGCGAAGAGTGCGATTCCTGTTGCAACCCACTCTGCGATGCACGTGATTTCACTTGCCTTTTTTTTGTTCCCACAGCAAGAGTAACTCCCAATTCCCCTTTAAAAACATACTGAAAAAAGAAAGAAGAAAAGGAACGATTCTGCAGATAAGCTATCACTGCCTTGGTGCTTCTTCGGAGAGTTGGCGATTCATGCAGCCAACTCGACGCTCGCTCTCTGAGAGACGAGGAGAAACTCACCACAGTGACAGCCTGTAAAATTTTAGAAACAGAATAACAACATCAAATATACTGCACGAAATACAACCCAGCAGCGACCACAAGAACGAGGATGAATGCGACTCTGCTCCACGCGAGGACTTTCTGACCGTCCATACCGAGGAGCGGGATCATGTTGAAAAGCGCAAGCCACGCGTTGATTTCAAAGCCGAAGCGTGCTACACTAAAGAGCGGAATGAACGCGTAGCAAATCACTGCGAGCCAAATATTCGTCAGCGGACCGACGATTGAAATGATGCCGAGATGCTTTTTGCTCGTAATGTGCTCGACAAAGACTGCGCCGGGCGCAAGAAAAATGATGCCGAAGAATGCAAGGAACATCGAGCCGAGCATCAACAAGTCGTTGCTGTGATACTCTGCTCGATAACCATAGTAGCTCGCCATCGCTTTGTGCGCAAGCTCGTGAAGGATGAATGCGAGCCCGACAAAGACTGCGATGATAGGTAGATAATTGAGGATCGGCAAACCACCTTCGACCCACCAAAAGATGAGCGACACGCCGACGAAAGACTTGAGTAGATCTACAATTTCAGGGTATGTGAAGGCAAGACGGAGCATGAATCAATTGCTGTTACTGCTCTTTTTGAATGTTTGGAAGAAAGACGATCAGAATTATCTATATCCAAACTCAGGTTTTATTTCCGAAGAAAAGTTAGTATATGCCAAACAGGTATATGCGCTGCGTAATTTGCGCTCACTCCATTCGCTAGTATCGTCCACACTCAAATAATTTGGTCTGCGCAGATACTCACGTATCAATTCATCTCGAAAGTCTATGTCGTGAGGCTTATGCAGCAGCTTAAGTTCATCGTTTTTACCCATTTCTGCAACAAATAGTCCTTGCTTAACTAATTCGCAGGTAACTTGATTCAAAAGTCTCATGCCATCATCACTAGTGACGCTTCCCATTGGAAAGAAACCAATCTGCGGTAAGAATATTCCGCCAACAATTGCTTCAACTGTTTGGATAGACACTTGCTTGCGAGCAGTGTATGTTGACAAGAGTTCGCTAAGTTCTCCACGATCAGTTGAAACAAGTAAGCGCATAGTAATTTAATCCCACCGCTTTTTTTAGAAAATGAAAACTAAAATAATGAAAATGGAAGCTATGCAAATAAAAAAAATGGAAAAATAATAACAGTCTAATCTCTAACGAACAAATTGTACTTCTCGCCGCCTTCGAGTTCAAGCATGATGCGCTTGAGGATAATCTTCTCAGGATCAGGCATTAATTTGACTCGCTCGCGCAAATCTGCAAAAGAGACGAACGGCTTCCCTTGTCGCTCTTCGACAATCTCCCACATGTGCTTCTTGCCAAGACCAGGCAAAAGTTCGAGCTGATGCATACGCATTGAGAGTGGCATCGATTTGTTGAAGAATTCGACAAATTTATCCGGACTCGTGACGATAAGATTCTTGAGGACAAACTCAAGTTCTCCATTTGCCGTCGCAGTCAACCTGTTGAGCGGAATTTTTCCGTTGATGTGATGGATATGATCGCGTTTTCCTGAGCCGATATACACTTCGTCGCCAGCTTTTAGATGGATGCCTGGCTTTGGTACTAATTCCAAAAGAACAAAGTTTGTTTTACCAATAGCTTGCACTATTGCAGTCTTCTTGTAAGAAGCGGACTTATCCATAGGGTAGCCGTTCGGC
>CAZGJY010000222.1:0-2058 GCA_964525725.1 uncultured Methanosarcinales archaeon
GTATCATGCTCTGGATGGGCACAGCGATGGGCGTCTGCCTGCCGTTCATGCTCGAGAAATTGATCCCGGGAATAAACGAGACCTTCGGTCTGAAATCATAATGGAAAGAATGCGATGCTGTTTTACAAACTGGTGACTTGCGATTTCTTTGGAATTAGAATTGCTTGCTAAAGAGTTTATTATTTTTGAGCAGATGGACCAGGTTGTATTATCGACTCAAGTAACGTTGTTCCAGTTTTTAATTTATACCTAATAATATCCCATTTCAATCCATTCTTCATTCGAATTCGTCCAGGAATATCATTCGTATCGCGAAATTCTTCTATTTCGTCTGCAGTCAGTCGACCAATAATATAGTTTCCACGCGCACCATACCTTTCAGTCAACTCAGATTGAACTGCACGGTACGAACCCGTATTTTCCAGTACTCGCACAAAGCTTTTGACTTTTGCAAAATGTTTCAAGACTTTTTCAGGGACTGGAAGTGGTGAATAAGTTTCAATTGCCCAAGTAAGGAATTTTTGGATAAGAGGAGGATTTGCACTGAAAGAAACCGCGTGCTCGCCAAGCAACATATCGCCCTTTCCAACAGAATATGCTTTTGTTTCAAGATAATCGGGGCGAGTATCCAGATGTACTGTTCCACCGTGAGTCAATTCATGCGCAAGAACACTAATATATTGCTCTCGAGATTTGTATTTGTCTAACATTTCAACAAAATTAAACCCATTATATTGGGGCAGAGTAAATGTCAAACCAAGAGCGGGATAATCCAGTTGCGGTTTTATAAAAACTGCCATCCAAGTCAAATCCATCCCGTACGGAATTCGGCTTGTCGCTTCACTAATATCTTTAGGAAGTGCAAATCGTGCTTGATTTTCTGGCCATAAATGAACATGCAATCCCCCTTCATCTGAAGAATTAGCTTTAATTATAGGAGTAAGTGATATAGATTTCATAGCGGTATGCAAAAAAAGCAATTCATTTGCACGATTCACATATGATTGCATTGTATCTGAGGTAGCGGGAATGATTCCTTTGCCATCATAGGTTAGAGCTAATCTCCAAAGTGACTGCTTTTTTATTTTTGTCAGATCGTCAAGAGGAACATGATATTCGCCGAATGTTCTTAATCTTGATAAAGGTGTTTTTTTTGATGGGACACGACGACGTTTCAAATATTCTCTCATCCGTAGATCAGCTCTATGCGCAAGTGCCTCCAAATTTTCTTGAGCCTCAGCAAATGGTGTTTCTGCTCGTTTAGGAAAAGCCTGTCGAAACAGTTTTACAGAGATATTATTGATGGAATCATGAAAATGAATTGCCTTTTCAACTAAATCTGACAAAGTATTAGTCAACGCCATGAGATGGGACCTCGTATCTTTTTGCATTGCGCAAACGTTTTCCCATTTTTCCGGCAAAATAAAATCCAATAAGTGCAAGCGCGCCAGATATTTTTAACCGAGCCATATAACGATCCTCAATTGCTTCAGAAACGTCTTGAATGCAAGGGTTTGATTGCCCACCAATTGATTGATTATAATATCTCAGCCTCTTCCACCAACCCGTTGAATATTTACTCGGATCAGCATCAAGAGATTTTAGCTCTTTTATCGAGCTGTCGAGCAAAGCATTAATTGTTTGCTGACTTAACTCAGGAGTATCACGGAAAAGTGCAAGGTTTTTTTCTGCAGGATATTTACTCATGATAGCTTTCGCTTTTTCGATTTGAGCGACGCCTTCACTTACATAACCCATGTTCGCAAAGAGATATCCTATAAACACATGTGCATGAGACGCTTTGTAATCCGTTGCTTGTAACCGAATAATTGAGCGGTATCCTGCGGCCTTATCAAGTGTGTCAAGCAATGAGCGATTTCGTTCGCTAATCGATTTTGCTTGTGTCCGAGTACCTCCGGCGACAGCTGAGTTCAAAGATTCATATTCACTAGCAATACGCTGGCCGAATTCGCTTTCAGCTAATTCAATAAATGATGGCGCTATTCCTGAAAATACTTTTTGCTGTTCTTGCGTGAGTGACACAAACATTCGTTTTAT
>CAZGJY010000223.1:0-2041 GCA_964525725.1 uncultured Methanosarcinales archaeon
GACGCATTTGGTGCACCGGCTGATGCGCGGCGACGGATATTGACGAAGAGCTTGATGTCTTCGTGCGGATGGATATCGATGACGAGTTTGTTGTGGTGTATATGCTCAAGACCGTGGGATGTGTCGATTGCTTTATTGTTCTTGAAGTGGACGACAACTTGTCCGTGCTTTCTGTGCAGTTTTTTGCCGGTCTGGATGATGATCGGGACACCTTTCCATTTCGGCATGCTGCAGCGAAATGTGAGACGAGCGAATGTCTCAGTCTTGAGATCAGGCTGATTCGCTGCTGCTCGCTCGCTCGCGAACGACACATATTCTCCGACCAATTGTTGGTCTGCGGGTGCGAGGTTCAGCTTTTTGAGGACGGCGACTTTGGCGTCTTGGATTGATGTGGCGTTGAGATTCTTCGGCGACTGCATGAGCGTGAGCGCTGCGACTTGGAGCAAGTGGCGTTGGATCATGTCTTTGATCGCGCCGACGCCGTTGTAATACCCGAGCCGTGCTCCGACGTCCGCTTGCTCGTCGGCGACTATCTCGATCTTCGAGACATGTGATTTATTGAAGAGGCTTTCGACGACGGGATTGGCGAACTTGAGCATGAGGATATTCTGCACCGTCTCTTTGCCGAGGTAATGATCGATGCGGTACATCTGTTCTTCGTCAAACACTGCGTGCAGTTTTCTCTCTATCTTTTTCGCCGACTTGAGGTCTGAGCCGAATGGTTTCTCGAATATGATTTTCACGCCGTGCGGATGTTTGTTGAGCTTCGCGCGGACAAGATTGTCGACTATTCCGGGGAATAATGTGTAGCTTGTCGCAAGATAGAAAATACGCTGATGCGCACTGTGCCCGTCGTTATTTGCTTTGTTGTGTGTGTTGTTCTGCGCGTTGCTCGAGCCGCTTTTTCCTGCAGTTTTTCCTGCATCTTTTTCTGCGCCTTTCTCTTCGCCCGTCTCTGCGTCTTGGATAAGTGTGCGCAAATCGTCGAGCGCGCCAACTTTTGATGAATCTGCTTGATAGAAAAGGACGTTCGCGCGGCGGATCGCGTCTTTCTCGTCATTCGTCTTCGCACTCTCGAGAAGGAGTGCTTTGTAGGAATCATGCGTGAAATCGCCGCGCGCGATGCCGACGATGATTGATTCTGGTGCAAGCGTGTGTTCGTGGAGAAGCTGTGCGAATGCCGGGACTAGCTTTTTTTTCGTAAGATCGCCAGTGCCGCCGAAAATAACAAATGTTGCGAGCTGCTTTGTGGGTCGCGTTTGGTCTGTTTGCTGCGTTTGCTCGTTAGTCGGTGTGTTCGGCGTCGTCATCAGGATGCAAATGTCCCTGCCGTTTTTATACTTTGTTGAGTATGACTAGGATTGGCTTGCGCATATTTTTTGCAGGCATTACACATTGCGCATATTTTGGAAAAGATGGAATAAGATGAAAATCATCGTATGCCGTCATTATTATCGGTTTTCCATTATCCACAAACGTTAAAAGCAAAAGAATGTGAGATTCGCAGTATGGGTCATTCGGGTTTTTCGTTCTCAACGCTGCGTTCGACGATGCGAGCTGCGCTCCAGACTACGTTCTCTTCTCGGCGAAACATCATCTTTGGGCTATCATGCGCGTTCATTTTCGGCGTGCTGATGTACATTCCTTATTTTTCGGGCGGTTTCATGCAGATAATCGGCAATATGGGTCCAGAATATGGTGCTTTTGAGTTCTCGCTCCTCGTTGTTGTCGCGCTACTGTTTGGCATTAATATCACGCTGCTCATCGATCGCATTTCGCAGTCGCAGCGCGCGAGCAAGGCATCGGTCGGCACGATTTCCGTGGCATCGATCCTCGGAATCTTGTTCTCTGGTTGCACCGCCTGCGGATTGACGCTTGCATCATATGTCGGACTTGGATCGTTCGCGACGCTGTTGCCATGGGGCGGGAATGAGATTAAGTTGTTGTCTATCTTACTGTTACTGTATTCAATCTGGCGGCTTGCGCAACCAGCGTCATGCACATTGGAGCCTGCGCAATCAGCAATTGCGAACAGACAGTA
>CAZGJY010000224.1:0-2026 GCA_964525725.1 uncultured Methanosarcinales archaeon
CACCAACTGAGTTCTCACGAATGATGATGAACGGAAGTAACTTCTGATGCATTTTCAATGTACTTTTAGATAATTCTAGATTGTTTGACGTGTTTCGCTTTTGCCCACATTTCATCAAAACTTTGTTCGAGAGTGGCCATCAATCCGGCGTTTCTTGTGTATACAATAGTTCGTTCTTCATCTCGCAGATAATCTTCAGTTCCTACTAGTCCTTCAAAACTATCGCTCACCATGAAACCAAACATCCGCTTATCATTGCTTACGCGAATCTCTACGCCACATTTGATGCAAGCACGTATATTTTCCTTATTTTGAATCGTAACGCCAGTGATGAGGATCCGCAAACGAGCGCCCCTGAGTATAGCGCTTTGCATCGTACGTCGCATATCGTTTGTACCTTTGAATATTGGAGCTACTCGCTTGAAAGTTTTCTGGCAACGATCCATGATATCTATGCCCTTACGCACATGCTCGTCACGACCGTTGATGATTGCCACTGATGGATCATTTGTCGTCTGGAAATGTTTGGCGGGTATTTCTGCGCTTCGGACAGCTTCAATCGAATCATCGAGCTTATCTTTTTTTTGCGACAAATACTTTTTGAGTGAATCCTTGACTGAGATGATCTTGAATCTTTTCGGCGAAGTAGGGACGACCTCGACAAATCCTTTCTGGACAAGTAACCTCAAAACACCATAGACGCGGCCTTGTGGAATCAAAGTATTCTTGCAAATCTCAGTTGCAGTCGCAGAGTTTATGCACGAGAGGAATAGGATGCTGTTGCGCTCATACTGAGTCAGGTCCGTTGCTGCCAAAATATCCGAAAGCTTCATTGAATCACTACAACCATCAAGAGTTGTTTTATTTATTTAAAAGTTGTTAAATTTTACTCATAGTATGGTAAATATCTTCGCAACGTCTGCCGATATGCGCAAAGGCCGAATACTATACGATGCACTTGCAGACAAGTATTGGCAACAACGAGAAGAACAATATAAATCGCTTCAGACGGCGATGAAACCATTCATAGAAGTACTTTATCGATATGATCAAGGAGCAGTTCTTGATGTTGGCTGCGGAGTGGGAACTTCCAGCAAAATTTTGAGTGAAAATGATTGTTTGACAACCGGAATTGACCTCTCGCGCAATATGGTAAAATACGCCGAAAAGTTTGCTCCAAAAGCAAAGATACGACAGCGGAACTTTCTGGAAAGACAATTAGACCCTAAATATGATGCAATCTCTATGATTTCATTCTTCCATTTGTTCGACCTCAATGAAATCAACAGAGTACTAACGCAAACTCGTCAATTATTGCCGCCAGGGGGCACCCTTTTCATAGTTACACCTTTTTCGGAAATATCACGATCAGAAAGACTCCCTAAACTTGATTACAACACAACGCAAACGAGATATCGGCATATGTGGAGTCAAGCTGATCTTGAGAGTCTGCTAAATTCGAACATACTTATTGTTGAGAATCAATATGTTTTATCAGGAGTACGTCAGAAAAGGTGGCTTCATACGATTGCCCGACATACGCCTTATCAATAAACAAAAGAAGAAAGAATGAAAAATTAGCCGCGCGTTCTTATCCATACATCGCCATATGTGCCTGGTTCTCTTTGAACTCCTCGGAATTCTTCACTTTCTTGATTGCTGCAAGGAATTCTTTCTGGCCGACGTGGAATTTATCTTGGCGTATCGCAAAGTAGCCTGATTCGGTGCATGCAGATTTTATTTCTGCGCCAGAGAAACCTTCCATTTCTTTCGCGAGGCGATCCATGTCGATGCTCTTAGATAGTTTCATGTTTCGAGTGTGGATCTTGAGCACTTCTTTGATGCCCTCACCAGTCGGCTGCGGAACATGGATATGTCTGTCCAATCGCCCCGGACGAAGGATTGCCGGATCGAGAATATCTTTGCGGTTCGTCGCCGCGATTATCTTCACGTTGTCAAGGCGCTTGAAGCCGTCGAGTTCTGCGAGGAATTGCATAAACGTTCGTTGGACTTCGCGCTCGCCAGA
>CAZGJY010000225.1:0-2000 GCA_964525725.1 uncultured Methanosarcinales archaeon
AACTTTCTTCTTCGGCTGCTCGCCGCTGGCACCGCTCTGCTTTGCCTGCTGGTTCGCGAACTCTTTGAGATCGACGCCAAGATCTGCGAGACCTTTCATATGCATCTGCAAGAGCTGCTCAGTAATCTGGACGATTCTCAGCATCTCTTCTCGCTCTTTAGTGAGCTCTGCGATACAACCTTTATGATAACCAATGATCTCGTCTCGTGAAGCCTGCTGCGCTGCTGCGCCGCTTTTTGCAGCAGAATCTTTTGTACTAACTGTTTCTTTTGCCATAAACAGAGGAAAGAACAAAGTGGTTTTTAAAGATTTGGCTTGAAAAACGTTATTTGCTCGCAGAAAGTAGATTGTTCCAATCATCGGGATGCTCGTCAGGTTTGCCAGCTCTCACAAGTCTTCTTCTTCTGTTGAATGATTTCATGATATCAGTTTCAATACAAGTCTCAACGACAGCTTCTCGCCACAGAGAATATTTGCTGATCGGTTTTTGGGCGACTACCGCCAAAGCTGCGGGGAATGCCGATGCGCCCGCATATCCGTCAGTGTATGGCTCAATCTGTTGTATCCGAAAAAATTCTTGGAAATACGGCGTCAACAGTTCCTCCGTTTTACGGAATGGATACTCGATTTGCACCGTGTCATTGAATATGCTGAGTTTGACTTTTTTCGCCGTTGCATAATTCTTCGTATCAGTGAATGGCACATCAGCAATGGGATTTGGCACGACGAATGCAAAAACGCCGTTATCTTTGAGCGCAAAATGGACTCCTTGGAATAATTCATCTATATCATCAGAAGTATAGTGCAAAGAGTATCTTGCAAAGATATAATCGAAATCGCCCCAAAGGCCTTCTGAAAAAAATCCTCGATTTTGGAAATAGAGATGACAAAGTTGTTCTATGCCACCGTGTTGCAATCGCTCTGGTTTGCGCACAACTTTTTTTGCGCGGTCAAGCATATATGAAGACTCATCTATACCAAAGACTGTATGCCCTCGTGATTCAAAGAACGCGATGTCGTTGCCGGCGCCGCAGCCTAGATCTAAGATTTTGTATTTCTTGTGCGCAAAAACTGGTGTGCGCACAAAATCCCTCGCCCAATCATTTCTCGGCAGATAGAACTGCTGCTGTGCATCAAGGTATGCTGCGCCGATTTTGTCGTATTGTGTTTCCTGTTTTGTATTTGATTGAAGCTGCGTCATTTTCCACCTAATCAAAATAATGCGCCTGATAATTGCCGCCTTTCGGACCAATCAGTAACGCATTGTATCTGAATTCTTTGTCAACACTCGTCGTGAAAGAGTGCGGCGCATTGCTTGGAATAATGACGATATCATGAGATCTGAATGGAAGCGCGACTTCCCGCTTGTTTTTTACTGTTAATAGCCGACCTGAACCATATTCTATGAATCCAATGATTGCCGGCGGATGCGTGTGCAATGGTTCGTCCTCACGTGGACCGCAAATCACAAGACCACTCAAAGATACTTCGCTCCCTTTTGGCGAATTCGAATATGACAAAATTGACGTCAAGTCCATACTCATTGATGCATGAACGATGGAATTTCCAATAGGCCACGTGAGCGCACCAGCCTTAATGACACTTGCATATTCTTTGCCGAGTGCCGCATATATTTGCTGCCGCTTTGCTTTTATTTGTCGCAAAACTTCTGCGGATGGTTGGACAGTTTTCATATTCTCACCTAATAACAATATTTTACTCCAAGCTCCAGCTTCGGCTTGCCGCCAAAATTTGTCCAAGTCGCACGACCAAGAATGCCTGCGTGCTTGCTCACCATCCTTGTCGCTTCAAATTCAGTCAGAGAATATGGTTTTTGACGCGGCGCCGCATTCGTTATATGCGTCACATACCAATCAAGATCTGCGAAATGACGCCAAGCTTTCAATTTTGTATGAATGCCGCCGTCAAGATAGCCGACGTCGAGCGAAGCGTTCGGCAATGATAACCGGATTCCAGGAACTAACTTGCCGATCGAATCC
>CAZGJY010000226.1:0-1982 GCA_964525725.1 uncultured Methanosarcinales archaeon
TTTCGCGAACTCTTTGACTTTTGCGATATCTTGATTTGTCTGCTTGATCATATCTTCTATTGCGCCAAACGCCGGATTTATTTTTGTCTTGTCAACAGCAGGCAATCGTGATTGGAGTACAAGCATTTTCTCGCCGAGGATTGCATTGAGCTCTTCGGCAAGATACGGCGTGAAGAATCCCATAGCGAGTGACCATTCTTTTGCAATTGTTGTGCATACCGCTGCATTATTTCCGCCGCGACGGATATACCATTGCAAATCCGCATACATGCCGAAATAAATCACGTCGCTCGCTGCCTTGAACTCATAGATATCCATATTCGCGACAATCGCCGAGAGATGGGTGTGCCATTGTGACATGAGCCATTCATCAAGACGGGTATTCGCGCCATTCTCGCTATTCTCCAAAGCAGTTGCGGCAACCACTGATCTCATTGCTTTGATCTGCTCGAATAATTCGTGGATGCGCTCAAGACGTGATTTGTATTTTGCAAGATCATCGGACTCAAAGCCGATGTCGACGAAAGGGCTTGCGATGTTCGCATAGTAAAGACGGATCGCGTCGACAGAATAAATCTTCGCTTCGTCGGCGATAGATTTTACGCCGCCTTTTGATTTGCTGATCTTCGCGCCAGCATTCCCGACGACCCACCAGTTGACGAATATTCCTTTCGGATAATACTTCGGCGGCAAAATACCAACGTGATTCATCAAGTAGACGGGGAAGTGGACTGTCTGATGCTCTTTGCCGCCGAGATTCATATCGAGCGGATACCAGTATTCGACGTCAGCACGTATTTGTTTGAGCAATGCTTCGCTCACGCCGATCGCTTTGCTGACGGCGGCAGCATTCCCTTCGCCGAGATAGATGAAATCGAAGAACTGCGGCGTGAGCTGATCGACAGATATTTTTTTCTGATTGACGTAGAGACTGACAAGATAATAGATCGGATAGAGAGTACTGTCTGCGATCGGCTCGATCGTGTAACTCTGGTCGAACGGCAATTTCGTGCCGAGCCATCGGCCTTGTCGCGCACACGCACGGTCCTCGAACCAGTTGAGGATGCCGGGAAGATTCTGCTTGAATTGTTCGGGAAGGATTTGCATCGACTCGACGTGCGCGATTGTTTTCTGTGTCAATGTCTCGTCAGAATATTTGATGAACCATTGATCGTCGACACGCTTTATGTACACGCGGTCGCCGTATCGACTGAGAACTTCTTCAGAGAGATCATAGAACATCGTCGCAAGATGTTCGTTGATGAGTGTCTGCTTGATCTGCTCTTTCGCTTCCATGACGGAAAGACCTGCATATGGACCGCAAGTCTCGAGCATGACACCCGTATGGAATCCTTTTTTGTAAAGCTCTTGCTTTGCTATCTCAAGTTTTTCGGAGTCATTCTGCGAAGTGATGCCAAGCTTTTCGCAAAGCTCGACGGCAGGCAATGTGCCAAAGCCTTTTGTCTGGATGATCGGGATGAGTTTGATCGCTTTGATGTCTGCAAAATTGAGTCCGAATTTTTTGCATTCGGCTTCGTTGATTTGCAGATCGTGCAATCCCATCCAGTCCGCAGGAGAATCTGATGGAACGGAAGTGACAATACCTGTGCCGATGTCAGGATCGCAGAATTTGCTTGGAATAATCGGGATCGCACGATTCGCGAGCGGCGCAATGACCGATGTACCGACAAGTTCTTTGCCGCTGATCTTTCCGACGATTTTTACACCGTCGATTTGATGCTGCAGTTTATCTGCGCACTGCTCGCTGACAATCCAAATCTCTTCGTTGCCAGCAGCGGGCGCAAGAACAGCCGGTACTGAAACTTTTGCATACGTGATATTGTAATCGACCCAGACGTTCGTCTGACCATACATTGTTTCCGGTCGCAATGTCGCGACGACAACATATTCATTCTTTGACGCGATTCCATTCTTGACAACTGCAAGTTTGATGAGGGTGAATTCAGTCTTCTGCGCATTGC
>CAZGJY010000227.1:0-1972 GCA_964525725.1 uncultured Methanosarcinales archaeon
TTGCTGGAGTGAGATTGCTAATCGCGTCGAATTGTTTGAGATCAAGTTTTGCGACGCGTTTTCCTAATGCTGTGAGCGAGACTTGGTAGAATTGCTTTCGGTCGATCGCGATTATTTGCCGTCGCTTGAGCAGACTATCTGTTGCCGCTTTTTGTGCTGCAGTCAATGTGTCTCGCGCGATCGGAAAATTCCCTTTGACGAATACTTCTTCCGGCGAGATTGCAGTATAGAGATGCTTCCCTTGTTCCGTTATCTTTGCGATGACGCCAAGATCAGAGCGGTCTGTGATGATTGCTTGTTTTGATTTGAGGAGTCCGAGACATACTGTGACTTCTGCTTCGGATAGTTGTGAGAGATATGAAATCTGACTGAGCGTGTGCGCTTTGCCGTCCATGACGACTTTGAGGAACATTTTCTCAGGCAAACCCGTCGTTTTGTACTGTTCGCCGTTTTTATCGAGTACGACATATTCTTTTTTCGTGTAACTGAGATCGATGAGTTTTTTATTGGAAAGCCACTGCAACGCTCGGCTGATCTGCACTTCGTCAAGCTTGCTGCTGACAGCAAGTTGCTGTGCGACATCTGCTTTGCCATCTAATGATGCAAGAACGGGAAGGACTAATCGCTCATATTCATGGAGCAGTTGCGCAATCTGCACTGCTTCATCTGGCTGTTGCTCTTTGCCCGGTTTAACCAACGTGTATCACTCACTCTTTTATATATAAATCAATGAATGCCCCAAACATACTCATCGGTCGAATTTGCCGACGTGATTCCACTCTGGAACCAAAATAAACTGCAATTTTGCTGCGTGTGGAATATACGTTTTCCACACTCTATTATTAGTAGAGCAAAATGCTGATTCTTTTAAACCTTTGGTTCGAGATTATGCCGATTTGTGTGCCAAAAAATAATTATATCCCTTGTTGGTTGCGTTCAAAGACATTCGGATGTGTCTTATCTCACTCACACAAAAACAGTTTTATAATATAGTTACTCTTTCTTCATCACATGGGAATCAACACGATTGTCAATGCAGCAACTGGCTTTATGTTCGCTGTTGATATACAGCAGGATGCAAACCTGAGAGCAGTCGGTGCTGAACTGAACATGAGAGGATATGATATGCCGAGCCCGTTGATGAGCGATCTGAGACGCGGAACTACTGTCGCATATCGGACTGCGATGCCACTTATCTCCGCATATGCTGTCTGCGCATTCGAAGACCCAAGAAGTAAAGTGGCTGCGGCAATTCTCGGATCATATCTCTTATTTCGCGGATTGCTCAAGTATCAAAGACAAAATAACATAAATGAATCACAGGAAATAACTATCAATTCAGTCGCGACTCAGTCAGCATCAAAACATACTGCAAGTTAATGAGCAATAGTTTCTCAAGCATTTTTAACTAAAGGTTAATTTTAAATATCCTCACGCCCAAAGTGAAAGCATGGTCGATTTCTCGCCTCCACCGATCCAGATGAACAGATGGAAGAAGTGGATGCTCACAATACTTGGCGGCGCAGTAGTGGCATTCGCAGTAGATTTTGGCTCTCGCGTAGCATATGGAACATATATTGCTCCCCATATGAATCTCACAACTGCGCAGAAAGAAGAAGTCAAAATAATAGTCGGAGAATCTGCGCAGCTCGTCAATGATTTGCGCACGCAAGAGTCTGCGTTGTCTACACAATTGACTGCAAAGACTGTAGAGCTTTCCAATCTTCAGCAAAGTTTTGTGCAAATGCAAAAGCAGAATGAGAATTTGCGCCAAGAGACAGCAACCAAAGAGGCTGAACTGCGCACACAATGCATGCACAAAGAGCAAGAACTGCGAGATATCAACAAACAGTTGCTCAAGGAGAAACTTGCAAAAGGCATCGATTTATACAAAATCCGACAGCAAATCTACAAAACTGTCGCCCAGAAAATCGTGAACAAGACGGCTCTTGCGGACATTGATAAGGTCATA
>CAZGJY010000228.1:0-1947 GCA_964525725.1 uncultured Methanosarcinales archaeon
CTCGAAGGCTGCCGCGGATCTTGAGGAGCTGCGCTGATGGCAAATTTTCCATGTTCGCGACGCCGATGATCGGGAAATCTTTGACAATCGAAGCGAAGTCCTTGACTGCTTGCTTCTTTGCCGCAGAAACGTGAGCTTTCTTTTCAGCCATCTTAAATCACCTTGACAGGTTTACTCATCGTAAACTTGACAGACATTGTCTTGAGGTTGTTCGTCTCTTTTGGAAGGTGATGGATAACTTGATCGTAGATCGCGACCATATTCTCGACTAATTTGTCGTCTGACATATCGGATGAGCCAGCAACAACTTGCAATGCAAGAGATGCTCGTGTTTTGACGCGGATAGTCTGTTTGAGATTGTCAAAGACAGGTTGGATGTTCGATTTTGGAGCGACGACACAACCTGCTTTCGGGTTTGGCATCTTTCCACGTGGACCGAGGATTCGACCGAAGACTGCGGCAACCTTCGGCATGACGTTCGCTTGCGCGACAAAGTAGTCATACTCTTCTGCCATCTTCTTGATCTCTTTCTTGCCAAGCTTTTCGAATTCCTGCTGGACGAATGCTTTGTCGAAAATCTTTCGAGCATCTTCGATCAATTCTGGACCGACGAGTGCGCAGATTTTTCGCGACTTAGGAGTTCCGTTGGGAAGCTTGAAGTAGAAGTCGACTTGTTCCTCAGGTTTCTTCAGATCCAAATCTTTGAGAATGAAAACGAGATCAACAGCCTGTTTGAACTTTCGTTCTGGCGACTCCGTACGCAACTGCGCGAGTGCCTTCTGGACAATTTCCTTGTTTGACATGGTTTGACCCTCCTACACAGGTCTCTAGCGGAGAGTGCGTGAGCATTCTCGACGCCACAGCTGTTTAGTCTGCGGGAATAACTCAAGAAAACGAGGTCGGTTTATAAAAGTTACTGTTGTCGGTCGGGTTGTCGGCGTTGGTAGTGATCGTTTTTGCTTTTGCAATTTCGTCGACAATATCAAAAGCCAAAAATCGCATACGTCTCAGATATTACGTCTGGGAATTATTTGCTTGTATCTCGACTAGGGATATCTCCAACTCGTCGCAGCAAAAGTTCATCAACTCGTCGAAGTTTGAGATAGTCTGGTTTCATGTTTGCAAAACCAGGAGCATCCCAATTGTCTTTGATATTGATGAATCGACCAGTGATGCCATCTGACTTTTCACTGGCAAGAAACCTGACGAGGCCAGTGTATCTTTGTGGATCCGCCCATGATATTTTTGTCAGATCGAGCGAAGTTTCAGACTGTTGTATGTTTGTATTATGAGCGCCAGGAGCGATGATATTTGAATCGATTCCAGGAAATTCGACAGCAAGATTTTCGGTGAATCTGATAGCTGCAGCCTTTGATGATCCGTATGCTGAGTGAGCGACCAATGCCTCTCCTCCTCCGCCGCCAGAATAATTGATTATCTTTCCGCGAGATATAGTTGGAAATCTATCGATGAGTGCGTGGCAGACATTCGCAGTTCCAACAACATTTGTCATGATGCAGTCTGACCACGCTCGCATATCATTGGATGCAAAATTGCCTGTGGGACCAAGAACTCCGGCGGCATTAACTAAGACATCCACTGTTCTATATCGAGCGAGTGCCTGCGAAACTGAGCTATAATCACGAATATCGCAAGGTACAATGGATATGCTTGAGCCATTTGCAGCAATTGTTGGAACTGCTGCCATGATTTGCGACTTTGCGTCTTCCAGATGATCACTGTTGCGTGCAACTAATATGAGATTATACTGCTGCTCAGCCAATACTTGCGCTGCAAGAATCCCGAGACTATTCGTGCGCACGCCGGTGATTACTGCTGTCTTCATCAACGAGTAGCGAATTGCAGCGATTTATAAGTTTTTAGAAGTAAATGGCTAATATGAAACCCTGACACTTCTGAAGAAAAGTATATAAGAAAGTTCTCGTC
>CAZGJY010000229.1:0-1933 GCA_964525725.1 uncultured Methanosarcinales archaeon
ACGGGTCCGTAGTTTAGCCTGGATAGAATAACCGGCTTCGGACCGGTTGAGGGGGGTTCAAATCCTCCCGGGCCCGTTTTTTCCATTTTTTCTTTGAATATACTATAACATAAGTGCAAGGATAAAAATAGAAACGAGAAACAAACAAATACCTGAAACAATGAAAGTCAAACAAACACCTGCGGATTTTGTTGTAGAAGAAGTATTACCTCTCAAAATTTTAGAGTCCGGCGCATTCACAATCTATCGAATCGAGAAGACTGACATGGAAACAACTGTCGCTCTTGGTCATATGGCGAATCGGCTCGGGATCGCGCAGAGCGATATCGGCTACGCCGGCATCAAAGACAAACATGCGCGAACGGTGCAATATGCAAGCGTTCCTTCAACGCTCAAGCAAATTTCCATGAGCGAACCGCGGCTTCGCATATCTCTCATTGGTTATAGTGACGCTGCAATCCGATTTGGAATGCATACTGCGAACAAATTCACAATAACAGTCCGTCAACTCTTGCGAGGACGCGTCGAGAATCTGCGAAAGCGCACAGAGATCGCGTTCTCCAATCCAATCCCGAATTATTATGATTCACAACGATTCGGCTCATTCATCAACGGAGAGTCGATCGGTCTTTTTGTGCAGCGCGGCGAATTTTTTGAAGCACTCCGTGTCTATCTCACTGCTGAGAGAAAATCAGATCTTGCACATATCAAAGCGAACAAGCGCGAGATAGCAAAAGTCTGGCCGAAGCTTGCGGAAGCAGCTGCACTAGTCACAGATCGAGTATTTGCTGATATTGTTGCAGCATACGTTAAAACAAATGATTGGAAGGCAGCATACGAGCGTATTCCTGCGTTTGAGCGCGAGATGCAAGAGCAGGCAGTCGCAAGTTTTATCTGGAATGAATCGCTCAAAACGCTGCTCAAAGAGGTCAAGACAGAAAGAACATTCAGCGTTGAATATGCTGCTGGGTCGCTTTTGTTCGGACTGCCTGAGTCCCCATTGCCGCAGAATCTTGGTGAGCGCAAAGATATTGTCGCTGCCGTCGCAAAATTGCATGATATCATTGTTCCTGAACGTTTCGACTGGGAGCGTCCATTGCTCTTCAGCGTCCAAGACGGAAAAATAGATAACATCACGTCGGATGACCTCGCAAAACGTCCGGATCAGATGCAGAAAGTCACATTTATTTTCAAATTGCAACCAGGAAGTTACGCGACGATTGTTCTCAAAGCGATATTGCGCTGTTGAATTAGTTTTGCATTTACTTAGGCAACAAATAGCGGTTGGTGCGTTGCGATGGGATGACGTTCTAGGAAACAAACATAAAAATCTATAAATGAGTCTCTTTCTTTTCTTTCCATGCGTTATTTCCTCTTCCGATTGCTTGAGCAACCAAAGTCGATGCAGACAATCCCTATCGACTATTTGCCGGGAGACGGCACGAACGCGGTCGACGGTGATGAATTTGTCATCTTTCTTGCCGGCGTGCACACAATCCTTGGCATCTACACAAAAAAAGGCGACATGTTTGTCTGCATTGAGAAACCGATAAAACATGTCACAATCAAAGATGTCATGGCAAAACTTTCTTTCGTCTCATTCGTTAACGATAATACGCTGCGTATGTTCAAGAAGAAATGCCGAGAAATCTCCGCAGCAGACATCGAGATGATCAAAGCATTGCTTTGATTTGTTTGCATCATCTTAATCTGTATTGATTCTCTCTTCATACTTCTCGCTTATTACAGTCTATTTCTGTGCCGACCTAACTGCTTTGTTGCACGCAGAAATCAGAATCGACTGCCATCTTGCTGCAGAGCGATACATTTTTGGTACTGATTGCGATCTGCAGATAACAATAGTCCGCATTTGAATAATAGTTACGCTTGCCATTATTTGAAAACTCGACTTGTGGCTGGGCATTTGGGCCAT
>CAZGJY010000230.1:0-1926 GCA_964525725.1 uncultured Methanosarcinales archaeon
ATGCATATCGGATAATATGCACATTAGATAAGCGGATGGAATTACGCTGACAATAAGCTGAAAAATTAGAAGGTGGCGCTAATTATCACTCGAGAATCATTTCCAATGCACTTCGCCACGGCTTTTTCCCATCGACAAGATAGTCGATGTACGGAACATCTGGCGCTGCGGCTCTCAGCGGATAGAATGAAACGTCGTGGTGATTTGCGCTCGTGACGACGCAGACGGGCATTTTTTTGTCGACACAATATTTGGCGATTTCAGCGCCTCACGGAAGCAACTGCGTTCCGTCGTTTATTCCACCGAGCCACTTCTGGCAGCGATCATACATCGCACTATTTTTTCGCATATTTATTTCGTCATGAACCGCTAAATCTATTTCTGAGCCGGGCGGATGCAACTTTTTCCAGATATCGCTGGCGACGTAGTCTTTCGGATCGGCAAAACCGAGCCATAGTCCAGCTTGGGCTAGTGCGCGGTAGACGACGCCTCGCTCTTTTTTGGGAAAGAGATGCTCTTCGTGCTCTGTGAAATAGTTCTCCATCAGTCTGCCGATCGATTGTCGTTGGGCTTGATCCTCACGGATGGAAATATTGCCAGACGGGAAATAGAGATCAGTGAGCACAGCGTCAAATTGATGCTTCTGTAACATCGCTTTTGCGTCGCCATAATTCTGCGCAAGCCTCGTTGACAATACTTGCGGCATTTTTCCAAGATCAGCAAGCGCTTCATGCTGGTATGCTTCGTTGTCTTCTATGACTAATACTGACTTCATATTGCCAAGACTCATAAGCCACCACAACCACCGCATCTTTGTATCTGCAATGCGTGCGTCAGATATGGCGTCGCAAGCACTGGCTGCTGTTGCTGCAGCTGCAATTTTTCGTTGAGCGATTGCAGACCGCTGTTGATCCGCTGTTCGTCTCTCGCCAAAATTCCCTCGAGGAATGGTTCATGCGTGAGCATTGTTTGGACGGTGCTCACTGATTTTGGAATGTCGAGCGAGTAGCCGCTTTCTGCAGCAGTGTTTTTCGAGTATTTCGATCTGCAGCCGTAGAACATGCTGAAGCGGGCGATGACCATGCCGCTGCCCTGCATGCGATTCGTCCAGTCTTCGAACTTTGGATCGCAGCCTGCGATGAAAAAGCTGCATTCGCCCGGAGCGACATCGTGCTCATCCGGATTGTGCAATCTTACGTCGAGGTTTCCAGCTTTGAAATAGCGGATGCCTGCAAGATTCTGTCTTTCTAATTTTGCATTCTGCTGCTGCCATTCCAGATCACAATCTTTCTTTGCCCAATACTCATCGAAGCTCTTCGTGAGATAGTATGTCATTATTCCTACGTTGATCGTCTTTCTGCTTGTTGCTTGTTGTGCGCTTACCATTTTATTTCTCCTGCATGCGTTTGAGTTTTCTTTTCTTCGCTAGCACTTCAAATAGTCTTGAGCGCTTCGTTGAGTGCGAAATAGTCTTTGACAACCGAGTGTGGAACTGCTTTCAATGCCTCGAACTGGGATTGGATACCAGTCTTTTGCTGCGCATATTTGCTTGCAAGCTGAAATCCATCACTTGTTTTGTCGGCTCGAAATTTTTGCCCATCTATTACATAGAGCCTTTGTAAGTCACGCTCGTCAAGCATGATTACTTTTGAGTCATTGAGCTGCCAGATTGGGCGACTATGATTACTACCAATCCACCTTTTTTCGTCAGGATTCTTTGAATCTGGATACAAGAAATCCCAAGTCGCACTGATTGCGTTTGATTGATGATTCGAATCAGTCAACATGCCGATGCGCGGAATTTTTGCTCTTGCTGCTGCAAAAATCACAGATAATCCCAGCGGTGCTTGCGTTCTGCTTTCTTGTGATGAAGCACAATCTGCTCCATAGCAGAAGTTGAGATCAGTCAATACCGCATCGTATTTT
>CAZGJY010000231.1:0-1888 GCA_964525725.1 uncultured Methanosarcinales archaeon
TTTTGACCTTGTCTGATAGCACGACGTAATATTCTGCGCAAAATATATCCTCTATCTGAATTAGAAGGAGTGACTGGGCGTTCGTCACCTAACATGAAAGTTGCAGTTCTCATGTGATCAGCAATAATTCTAAACGCAATGATATTATCTGACGGTTGTTTACCAGACAGCTCTGTTATTGCAGCAAAGATTCCTTGAAATACTTCGGTCTCATACACATTCTCTTTGCCTTGCAACGCAAGCGTCGTTCGCTCGACGCCCATTCCAGTATCGACGCATTTCTTTGTGAGCGATGCAAATGTACCGTCAGCTTGCTTGTCATACTGCATGAAGACATTGTTCCATATCTCGACCCAACGCTTGTCTTTCGGGTCGAATACTTTCGGCGCCGGCGTGCTGTTGTCTTTCCAGAAGAATATCTCTGTGTCTGGACCGCAGGGACCTGTTTGTCCTGCTGGACCCCACCAATTATCTTCTTTTGGCAGGAATGCGACTCGCTCAACTGGAACACCTTGTGCAATCCAGAGCTGCTGTGATTCTGAATCTTTCGGCGCATCATTGTCGCCGACAAAACAGGTGAACGCAAGCCGGTCTTTGGGAATGGCGAGCCATTCTTTGCTCGTCAAGAATTCGTATGACCATGCGATCGCTTCTTTCTTGAAATAATCGCCGAGCGACCAATTGCCGAGCATCTCAAAGAATGTGAGATGCGTAGCGTCGCCAACATCATCTATATCACCAGTACGAACACACTTTTGCACGTCAGCAAGACGTTTGCCGAGCGGATGCGGCTGTCCCATCAAAAATGGGACGAGTGGATGCATGCCGGCTGTCGTGAAGAGGACTGTCGGGTCGTTCTCTGGAACAAGGGATGCCGACGGGATGATAGCATGACCTTTGGATTTGAAGAATGCGAGATATTTACTTTTGAGGTCTGCGGCTTTCATGCTACTGAGAAGTCTGACGGGTATTTTTAAAGGTTATGCGAAGATCCAGCAATTGCTCGCACTGCTTTCTACTATTTGTCAACTGCCGTGCTCAACTATTTGTTGCGGTTCTGTCTTTTCTGGAAGAAACAAATGTAGAGTATCGGCAGAATTCCAACTGTGTTGAAGATGATGAGGCAGATGAACCATGCGAGCTGATTATTACGACCAGATTTCCAGAGCGCAATCGCTTTCCAAATCGCTTCCCAGATTCCGAGAACGATTAGCACGGCAAAAAGTGTGTGTGATATCATATGAGGAGTAATAATTGGCTTCTATTTAAGTATTGTCCCAAAAAATTACCTTTATACGCAGATAAATCAGCGATAAGCGGCTGCCGCTTTTGCCTGTGACCTACATGCCGATCTGGAACTGGAAGTCTGCCAAGATGGATATGTCGTCAGGAAATGTGGCGGCTGCCAGTGGTTTTTTGATGAGCTGCACGTAGCAGAAATATTCGTTCTTTTTGGTTGTGATAAGAAAACTGGCTCTGCCGAGGAGATATTCTTTGTCTCTCAATGCGACATATGAATAGTAAAAGCCTTTGTCCTGTCGTTTTGGCAGCTTTTCTTGAAGCAATTCACAGTTCAAGACTTTCTCAAAAGCTCTGGCTATTCGCTCTGCAACATTCTTATCTGTGACAGTTGCATCTCCCATTTTTTTGGTGAACTGAACAAAGAACGTCTGAGGCGCAGTGCGATCCTGCATGATCGAGATGATGGGCATCAGTTTGGTGACGATAAATACTATTTAAATTTGTGTATAAAGCGTCGAGATTTTACGATGCTACTGATATCTACCAACTCACTCTTGTGAATTGTATGGGCGGAGGAATATCCCAGAAAAATTGTACATCATACTGAACGATTTCCCAACTCGAGAATCTGACGTAAGCACCGCCC
>CAZGJY010000232.1:0-1886 GCA_964525725.1 uncultured Methanosarcinales archaeon
TACACAATCTAAACCAACTAAAACGCAGTGATAACCGTCGACAGATTCGACACAAATTTATAAAGCAATAACTGCTTTCTGAAAGATTACGCAAATAAAAATTACACAAACAATTCAAACCAAACAACTTCGGACAACCTGACAATTTCAGTTCATCCCAATCACACAATCAAGAGCAACAATGACAGCCGAATCAAACCGCAGGATAGCGATCGTCGACAAGCAGAAATGCGATCCGATCCGTTGCAGCAAAGAGTGCATCAAGTACGATCCTATCAACCGATCGGGCGGCGAAGGATTCCATCTCGGCAAAGACGGAAAAGCGCAGATCGCCGAAGAGCTCACGACAGAAGCGCACCAGATCTGCGCGAAGAAATGCCCGTTCGATGCAATCAAGATCATCCGTCTGCCGACAGAAGCGAGCGGCAATCCAGTACATCAGTTCGGACTCAATGGATTCCGCCTCTACAATCTCCCGATTCCCGTCTTCGGCAAAGTCGTCGGTATTCTTGGACGGAACGGGATCGGAAAATCGACGGCAGTCAAAATTCTGAGTGGACTGCTCATGCCAAACCTCGGCGACATCGCAAAGAAACCAGAAGACTGCAAAATCCAAGACATCATCCAATTCTTCAAAGGGACACTTGCGCAGCAATATTTCGAGCGCATGCGAGACGGAAAAATAACTGTCGCACTCAAACCACAAGGAATCAATCTCATCGCGCAGCAGCACAAAGGAAAAGTCTCAGACCTCCTTGGAAAAATCAACGCAGACAACGAAAAAGTCAAGAATGTCATCGAGAAACTCCAGCTCACACAAGTCGCAGACCACAGTCTCGATACACTTTCCGGCGGAGAGATACAACGTGTTGCAATCGCAGCGACGCTGCTCAAAACAGCGAACGTCTATATTTTCGACGAGCCGTCGAGCTTCCTTGACATCAAGCAGCGTCTCAACGTGAGTAAGATAATCCGCGATCTTGCGAACAACACAAATGGTGGCGAAAATGTTGCAGTTGTCGTCATCGAACACGATCTCATCATCCTCGACTATATGGCGGATCTCATCCACCTCAGCTACGGCAGCCAAGCAGCATATGGTATCATTAGCCAAGGAAAATCCGCAAAGAACGGCATCAACATCTATCTCGACGGTTACCTGCGCGAAGAGAACATCCGATTCCGCGATCATGCTATCAAATTTTACACCCACGAATACCGAGACGAGCAACACGTCTACAATCTGACTAAGTGGGAATCGTTCACAAAAAAACAAGGAACATTCACACTCACAGCAAACCCTGGCTCGATCAAACGAAATACTGTCGTCGGAGTCCTCGGAGAGAACGGCATCGGTAAATCAACGTTCGCAAAAATCCTCTCAGGCGTAGAGAAGCCAGACAGCGGTTCCGTCGACAAAAACGTCTCGCTTGCATACAAGCCGCAGCACATCGACACAACGGACGAAATGCTCGTCAGTGAATATCTCGCGCACGCGATGGAGCAATTCAAATCGCAGCTCATCGAACCGCTCAAGATCGAAAAACTCCTCACGCAACGGCTCTGCGATCTTTCCGGAGGACAATTGCAATGCGTCAAAGTCGCGCACTGCCTCTCGCAAGACGTCGAGCTCTACGTCATGGACGAGCCGAGCGCATATCTGGATACTGAGCAACGTCTCTTGATATCAAAAATAATCAAAGATTGGATGATAACGTTTGGAAAATCTGCGATCATCATCGATCACGATCTCCTCTTCATAGATTATATCAGCGACCAACTCCTCGTCTTCGACGGCGTTCCAGCAATCTCGGGAAGCGCGCGCGGACCATTCTCGCTGCAGGACGGCATGAACCATTTCCTCAAAGACATCGGCATCACATTCC
>CAZGJY010000233.1:0-1872 GCA_964525725.1 uncultured Methanosarcinales archaeon
GGTTGCGCTCCGGCTGCATCAACCCATGATTTGTCGACGTGGAAAGATATCTGGCCAGTGACGCCGTCGCTGACGCTGATTGTTGTGTTGCTTTCGAGCGTGATATATTCATATGTCCGTTTTGCGAGAGAGAATTTACTGATAGGTTCGCGCAACAACTTGTAATGTGTCAACGTGAGCGTACCAATACGATAAGCAGCGTTTGTCGTGATACTCTCAAACGATGATGTGCCGCTCTGGAATGTTACAAGTGTCTGTGTTTGCCCGGCAAGTTGACGAAGCACATATGTGTAGACTTGCGGAATATCGGTCGCATCATAGAATTTTTGCGGAACAGTAAGGGAATATGTTTCAAGAGCGGATGCGCAAGTAAGCAATAGCAGAGAGAGGACGCAGATAAGTCCGCCAAGCGACACCAACCTCATTACGTGAATATTCCGCATAGGGATTTATGAATCTTGTTGTGCAATATGTTGCCGAAGTTGTGGAATATAGTGACAATACACCACATCAGTATATTAAAACGTATACTAACATAGCTCACTTGTCTCTTTTGTTTATAAATGTTGTTAAGTTATTCGGCTTCGGCGAATTGCTAAACTGCAGCCATAAATTTTACTGCGATTGCAATATCAATCAACCGCTGCAAATTTTCCTGAATAAATGCATCATGTCATGCAAGATTTAATGAGAACAGAATGAAATACTGAATAAAAGTACATAATATTTAATAAGCGAACGCGTAAAGACTCTTCATAGTAAAAACGGGGGAATTCCTAACATGGCACCACTCATATGGATAATTATTGTAATTGTTGTACTGCTCGTGATTGTCTGGCTCTTTTACAACAGCGTCATTTCACTGCGTAACGAAGCCGATAATTCATGGTCACAGATAGACGTACAGCTCAAACGACGACATGATTTGATACCAAATCTCGTCGAAACCGTCAAAGGATACGCGAAGCACGAGAAAAGTGTCTTCGAGAATGTCACGAAAGCTCGAGCAGCAATGATGAGTGCAAGCACAATCGCAGACAAAGCGAAAGCGAGCAATCAACTTTCATCGACGCTCAAATCACTGTTCGCTGTTGCCGAGAATTATCCAACGCTGCAAGCGAACCAGAACTTCATGCAACTGCAAGAAGAATTGTCTGGTACTGAGAGCAAGATCGCATATGCGCGACAGCATTATAACGATGTCGTCTACTCATACAACACGAAGATCCAACAATTCCCAGGGAACATGTTTGCAAGCATATTCACGTTTGCGAAGAAGGATTCATTCGTCGTCGCTGACACCGAGAAGGAACCTGTGAAGGTTTCATTCTAATTTTTTCTCGATTACAACGCGGCGAATCTCTTCTCGTCCCTCGAAGAACAGCGTCGACGTGCCTGCATGCAATGTTGAGCAAAAACTCAACATGCACAGTTGACCGAGGTCAACTCGTGAATCGGCACGTCTCCTGATGAATCGCCAAGGCGTTGTACTCGTTTCAATAGCATATGGAACAAAAACTTAATTTCTTCACGGAAGTGAGGAACAACAAAATCAAATCGATTGTCTTGATGATATTCTTTGTCGTTCTCATAGGTCTGCTCGGTTTTGTGTTCGGCGTCCTTTTCGGAGATTTCGTGACTGTAACTATCTTAACAGTATTTTTCGCGATAATCTATACGCTCATCATGTATGTTCAGGGTAGCTCTGTCGTCCTCGCGCTTTCCGGTGCGCGTGAAGTCACAAAGAAAGAATTCCCATATTATTACAACACAGTTGAAGGACTCTCGATCGCAGCAGGAATCCCGATGCCCAAAATATATGTCATCGAAGACACTGCGCTCAACGCATTCGCGACGGGCCGCGATCCGCAG
>CAZGJY010000234.1:0-1857 GCA_964525725.1 uncultured Methanosarcinales archaeon
AGCCGTGTACCGTTTTGGCGGCTTTGTCTCTTTCGCAAACTTCTCGATTTTGTCGACAGCGACGACATCATCTTTCTTGAACGGCGGCAGCGTAATCTCTTCGAATATCGCATATGGTCCGTAAAATTCGTGCCAACCCTTCTCGACAGTTCGCGTACCCTTCGTGATGAATGGTTGGGCATTGCAATCAAGCTCGACTGTCATCGTCGCACGAACGGCTTTGTCAGCGAATGTCGCAAGGAATCGCCGGACAATAAGATCATAGAGTTTCTCGACGCGTGCGTCAAGTTTCGCCGGGACGATCCCCGTCGGATAAATGGCTGGGTGCGCTTCATCAATCTTCTCGCCATTGTTCGGCTTGAGCGGTTGCGTCGCAGCTTTTGCGAGCAGTTTGTTCGCAAGCTCTTTGTATTTCTCTTGCTGCGCGATTCCGGCGATCAAGTTTTTGTACCCAAGTTCCGGCGGCAATTGTTGCGAAGATGTTCTTGGATAAGAAATATAACCGGCGATATACAATTCTTGCGCAAGCGAAAGTGTCTCTTTCGGCGTTATCTTGTGGACTCGAAAACACTCGATCTGCAACGTCGTCAAATCGAACGGTGTCGGCGGTTTCTGGTCGAAATTTGTATTCGCGACATCTGCGACGATCGCAGATTTCTGTCCTGCGACTGCTTTCATGACAACGTCAGCGTCTTCCTCTTTCTGAAATTTGTCAGACTTGTGATTCGCAAGGACTGGAACTTCTTTTTTTCCGTCTTTCGCGCGTCCGTGCAATTCTATTTCCCAGAATGGTGTTGGGATGAATGCTTCGATCTCCCGCTCTTTGTCGACGAGAATTTTCAGGGCTGGACCTTGGACACGACCGCTGGACAAAACTTTGAATGCGCCGACTGATCGAATCGCATGCGAGAGTGCTCGCGAGAGATTGATACCATAGTACCAGTCAAGCTCATGACGTGTTTTGCCGGCGAGCGCTTGACCCCAGTCAAGTGTCGTTGACTTATTCTCGTACGCTTTGACAAGGTCTGGTTTTGTCAGCGTCGAGAACTTCATTCGGTTCGCGTCTTTTTGTTTGCACGCGTAGATGATGCAATTGAGTCCGATAACTTCGCCTTCAATATCATAGTCGGTGGCAACCGTGAACTCCGTTGCATCTTTCGCCAACTGTTGGATTGTTTTGACATATTTCGCAGTAAAGTCTGAGGCTTTATTAACTTTTGATGATTGTTCCCATTTAAGGTCGAAAACAGGATATGACCAACCTTTCTCTTTTTTCTCTTCGGTTACAGTATAGAGATGACCGACAGCACATGCAACCTTGATTGGCTTGCCATTATGCGTGAATTCGTAGAACGAGACGTCGCCGTTGTTCGTTTTTTCGGGCGAGCGATCTGCAAGTGCTTGCGCTATTTTAAGAGCTGCGGACGGTTTCTCAGTGATGATAAGCTCATATCCGCCTTCCGATTTACTAGAACTTGCTGCCGTTGGGGCTTTTACCTTCTTTTCAGCCATTAATCGCATAAGACTAAAGTGACCTTTAAAAAACTTCACCCATAAATGTTGAAGAGATTCTCAAGAAAAAGTATCATGTGAATCACTTTGAGTTTTGATTCAAAAAACGCAATGCCGTCACAAAACCTAGTATTTTACAAATGTGATCGGTATAGCCCAATTTGCGGCGATTTCTTTTAATCGTTCACGCGCAGCGACAGTATAATTGCCATGCTGACTAGATGCTCTCATCATCCCTGTTGCTAACATTGCGCGAGGAACACTCACATTATCGCGAGCATCCAAGAAGTATTCTTGACCAAAGAAGTTCTCCCAAAAACTTCCAACTGAAGCTGTATAAGTAAA
>CAZGJY010000235.1:0-1853 GCA_964525725.1 uncultured Methanosarcinales archaeon
TCAACATGCTCAATATACTTGGCCGTAAGAAATAAAGATAGCGAAATGGTAAACTTCATTTATTTCACAGTTTCAACTTATTCATGCATCTAATAATATGCATGTATACCTGTAAGCTTTTTATCGTTGCACAACTGTTCTTCCTCATTCAATGATATTTTCGACTCTCAACGGAATGAGTCGTTTTTTGCAGATAGTGCATTGGCAGTATCTGTACGATATTACAAGATTATTGACAAAAAAGGTGCAACCATGGGATTACTCAGCTGGACAATAACATTTTTGGTCATAGCAATCATCGCTGCAATCCTTGGATTCGGCGTTATCGCAGGAACTGCTGCAGAAATTGCAAAAGTCCTCTTCTTCGTATTCCTCGTGCTGTTCATCATCGGTTTGATCAGCCACCTTGGCTCCGGAAAAACGACTGCTGTCAAATAAACTTGTGTTGCAGAGGATTTTGCGAACTTCGAGCTAACATTTAAATAGTTTTTAGGTTTCTCCATCAATAGTTAGAGCAAGGATATCCACATTCATTGCAGATACTCATCGAATATACTAGCACTATAATTATAATTTACTATAAACTATAATATAATTAGCACGATAACGATGATATAATCAGTTTAGTTAATCGGATAATAAGGGGTTGGGATTCATGGAAACTATTTTCACAAAAATCATCAATAAAGAATTGCCTGCGCGCATCGTCTATGAAGACAAACTTTTCATCGCATTTCTCGACACGAATCCGAACACGAAAGGACATACAATCCTTGTTCCAAAGCAAGCAGCAGAATCGCTGCGCGAATTGCCAGAGAAATATGTCGAAGCACTCATGCCGACTGCGGTGAAAGTCGCAAAAATCCTCGAGTCCAAACTCTATTGCCGCGCGTTCAACTTTGAAATCAATGACGGCGAATTCGCCGGTCAAGAAGTGATGCATGTTTCAATGAATATCATTCCGAGATACAACAAGAAAGAACGTCTCATCATCCGCAAGAATCATAACGATAATCTGGATAAAGTGTTTGATATTATCAAGAATTGATAGCTTTCATTTACGCTCCAGCTCAGGCAACTCACAATGTCAATTGTTCCTCAAAAACTTGCATCAGGAGATGAAATCCGCGTTGTTGCGCCTGCAAGAAGTCTTTCTATCATCGGCGAGAAGAATACCGCTCTTGCAAAGAAAAAATTGGAATCAACAGGTTACACTGTCACATTTTCTGAGCATTGTCTAGAATGCGACTTGTTCGCGTCTTCGTCGATACAATCAAGGATTGCCGATCTGCATGCTGCATTCGCCGACAAAAAAGTGAAAGCGATACTGACGGCGATCGGCGGATTCAACTCGAACCAGTTGCTTCCCCATCTCGATTATGATTTGATCAAAAAAAACCCGAAAATCCTCTGTGGCTATTCAGATATCACAGCGCTCGCGAATGGAATTTTTGCAAAGACGGGCATTGTCACATATTCGGGACCTCATTTCTCGACGTTCGCGATGCAGAAAGAGTTCGAATTCACTCAAGACTATTTTAATAAGTGTCTTGTCAAGAAAATGTCGATCGCGGTAGTAGCTTCCAAATATTGGAGCGATGATCAATGGTATTTAGATCAAGAAAAAAGAGAGCTGCATAAAAATGACGGTTTGTGGATCATTCAAGAAGGAAGCGGCAGCGCCACGGGAACAATTGTGGGCGGTAATATCACAATATTCAGTCTTTTATTCGGTACGCCTTATATGCCAAATCTCAAAGATGCAATCGTTTTTTTGGAAGATGATGAATTAGCAAAAGGCGACACTGCTGTTCTATTCGACGACAAATTGCATTCTTTGTTCCAGCAACCAG
>CAZGJY010000236.1:0-1847 GCA_964525725.1 uncultured Methanosarcinales archaeon
TTTAACGATCGGCTCGATGAATCCGCTGACGATCATTCCTGTCGCTTGCTCTTCGGTGAGCCCACGGCTCATCAGATAGAAAATCTGCTCCTCAGAGATTTTCCCGACCATCGCCTCGTGCGCGATGTCTGCTGATTCCGCTTTGCTATCGATGTATGGATACGTGTTTGACTGCGATTCGTTGTCGATCATGAGCGCGTCGCATTCGACGGATGACTTTGCACCGATTGCACTTTTTCTGATGCTCACTTGCCCGCGATAACTCGTGATCCCGCCGTTCTTGCTGATCGACTTGCTGATGATTGTCGAGCTCGTCTGTTTTCCGACGTGGATCACTTTGCAGCCAGTGTCTTGGTGCTGACCTTTGTTTGCGAATGCAATGCCGATGAAATTTGATTTGGAATTATTGCCGATGAGGATTGACGCTGGATAGAGCATCGTCACGCCACTGCCCATATTTCCATTCACCCACTCAATGATTCCGTCTTCGCTCACGACTGCGCGCTTCGTGTTGAGATTGAATGTGTTCCTGCTCCAATTTTCGATCGACGAGTATCGTGCTCGCGCGCCCTTGAGCACATGGATCTCGACGCAGCCTGCGTGCAAGCTGCTCTTTGTGTATTGAGGGGCTGAGCATCCTTCTATGTAATGTAATTGTGCCGCTTCGTCGACGATGATTAGCGTGTGCTCGAACTGTCCGCCTTTTTGCGCGTTCATTCGAAAGTATGCTTGCAGCGGGAGATCGACGATGACTCCTTTCGGGACGTAGATGAACGTCCCGCCAGACCAGCACGCTGCATGGAGTGCTGTGAATTTGTGGAGGTTCACCGGTACGCAGCTTGTCATGAAATATTTCTTGACGAGCTCAGGGTATTTTTTTACTGCTTCGTCGCAGTCAAGGAAGACGACGCCTTTCTTCTCGAGATCTTCTCTTAATTTATGGTAGACGACTTCTGATTCGTATTGTGCGCCGACGCCAGCTAGTGCTTTATGCTCTGCCTGCGGGATGCCTAATTTCGTGAACGTGCGCTTGATGTCTTCAGGAACATCTTCCCATTTGTTCGCATTGTTCTTTGCGTCTGGTCGCAGATAATAATGGATTTCGTCGAGGTTCAGGTTTTTCAGAGATGGACCCCATGTCGGCATCGGGAGACTTTGGAATAATTTGAATCCTTTAAGACGGATATCAAGCATCCATTGCGGCTCTTGTTTGGTTTTGCTGATTTCTCTGACAAGTTCTTCTGTGATGCCTTCTGGTGCTTTGAATGTGAGGTTTTCTTTGTTGGATTCATCATAGGTAGAACGGTCTATTTCGAATGTTTCTATGTTGAATTCGGTTGACATGTTGTGTGGAAATCGGTTGATAGCAAGGAAAATGTGTCAGATACTATACTATATAGTGTATGACCACAAAGAATAGAGGTCTAGCAAGTATCTGATATGAACCATGCTGTAACCCGAAGAGAAGGATTGATGGTCGGTTTATAAAGTTACTTCCAACATTCGTCATGGATAAGCTTTGCAAAATCAGCCCAGTGACTAGATTTATATGGAAATTTCGCATCAAATACAATTTTGTTTTTTAAAGATGCTAATTTTTCTTTGTAAATTTTATGAGTACCTACTAACCCATATACTTCAGTATATTGACGCAAACTAATTATAAATCCAGTTATGGCTGTAACTTGCAATAATCTTTTGTTTTCATCAATAACCCAATCATCTGGCCAGATATCACGTACTGCATTGAAAAATTGAGATAAATTTGAAACGCAAAATTTAATGTACTCAGTATACACTTTCTCAAACTCTTCACCATCTTCAGGATTCTTCAGGCTATCTTTCTT
>CAZGJY010000237.1:0-1833 GCA_964525725.1 uncultured Methanosarcinales archaeon
AGTAGCGAATGGAAAGATTGTATATTCAAACGCATTGATGGCGGGAATCGATGAGCCGGCGGACATTCTAGCATACAAAGATATTCTTACGAAACTGAAAACAATCACCGTAACGACGCTTGACGAAGCGCGAAGGATCCGAGACGCAAAAGAAGTCGATCTCGTTCTCACAGGAAACAATCACGAACTCTGCCGCGAGATATATACCAGTTGGATCGATGACGTACAGCACGCAATCGACATCACAAACGATATCGCCCAAGTCGCAGCGTTGTGTGAAAAGCGAAATCTCGCAAGCATGCGCGTCCTCACGCCGACGGTTGGCAAACCATTGCAAGTCATGCTCGCAAAGAAAGCCGCAGACACTGCCGACGCATTCGAGATGGTCGGCACACCATGTTACGTTGAATACAAATACGACGGCTTTCGCATGCAGATTCATGTCGACGGACCAAAGATAAAATTATTCACGAGAAAACTCGAAGAAGTCACTGCACAATTTCCTGACGTCGTCGCATCAGTCGCAACGCACGTCACCGCAAAATCATGCATAATCGACGCAGAAGCTGTCGGCTTCGACAAAGCCTCGGGAAAATACACACCGTTCCAACATATCTCGCAGCGCATCCGCAGAAAATACGAGATACATCAACTCGCAAGAGATCTGCCGGTCGAAGTGAACATTTTTGACATCCTCTATCTCGACGGCGCAAACCTCATCGATACTCCGCTCTCAACGAGACGGCAGCTTCTCACAAAAATAATCAAAGAAGAGCCAAAAGTATTGCGCCTCTCAAAACTGCTTGAAATAGAGACGGGCGAGCAAGCGCATGAAAAAGCGCAGAAATTCTATCAAGAATCGCTCGCCGCAGGAAACGAAGGCATCATGTTCAAGACGAAAGACGCGCCGTACAAACCAGGCTCGCGCGTCGGATACATGGTAAAGCTCAAACCTGTCATGGACACGCTCGATCTCGTTGTCACGCAAGCAACGTGGGGCGAAGGGAAGCGCGCGGCGTGGCTCACCAGTTTCGTCCTTGCATGTATCGACGAGAACGGACAACTCCTCGAGATTGGTCGTTGCGGAACCGGATTCAAAGAACTTGAGAATGAGCTTGAACTCAACTCAGGAGATGAAAACTCGACAGCTAGCTCAGGTAAGATACCGGCGGATGAGAAAAATACGGCAGACGCGAGACAAAAATCTGGCGAGGATTTCGTAGACGCTCCGGATGCAGCTGATGCTGCCGGCGCTGCTGACGTAAGTTTCGCACATATGACGAAACTCATCGAACCGCTCATCATAAGCAAGCACGGCAAAGATGTCATGATAAAACCTGAGCTCGTGCTTGAGATAGCATACGAAGAAATACAAAAAAGCACATCATACTCTTCAGGATATGCATTGCGGTTTCCTCGAGTCATTGGATTGAGAGATACCCGCAGCATTGACAACGCAAGCACAATCGACGTTGTAGAAGATTATTTTTACGCACAGAAAAAAAGGCAATAGTACAAAAGCGATACTCGATAAAACACTAAAACCAACACGATACCATGGGCAGATTGAAGACAACACAAGTGAAAGAGAAACGCCGCTTCAGCGAGACAATAATCATATTCTGCGCTCATCCTGACGACGAAGCCATTGGCATGGGCGGAACGATTGCAAAATATGCGCAAGAAGGCAAACGCATCATCTGCTGCATTTTTACCGACGGCGAAGGCAGCCATCCGTGGGAGAAGCGCTCATTCATCACAACAAAACGACGCAAAGAAGTGACGAAAGCAGCTAAAGTCCTTGGCACGACAAAATTATACCACTTCGGCCTC
>CAZGJY010000238.1:0-1817 GCA_964525725.1 uncultured Methanosarcinales archaeon
TGCGCAGATTTTATTTAATTATTCAGAGCATATATTCATACAATTCATAAGAATCAACCATTGGCAAAAATTATTCTCCGCTCAATTCGGCGGCACGATAAATTTTATGCAACAACAAGAAAATCGCATCTCTTTCTTGAGCAGTTATTTGCGGACTGTAATTTTTGATTGCTGCGACATGCGCTTTCTCTCTTTTCTTAAGCTTGCTTCGCTCATATTCAGTATTAGGGACTATTTGTCCGATATATGCAGGTTTGCCGGTGCTCGAAAATTCTTTGAAATCGCATGTTAGCCGCTTGACGACAGCATCGAGAGTTTTAGAAATCCTTCCATCGACAAGTTCGCCGTCGTGCAACACTCGGATATCTTCTTGCACAACGCAGTAGAACTCTGACGCCTTCAATTGATGATTATCCATTGACTTGCGGACAAGCCATCCTATTATTAATGTTACGTTCTCAAATCATTGAAAAAAAGCAGAAAACGAAACTGTAAAATAATTCTTAATTCATAGAGAAATGCCGCAGCATCGGCGCATCAGCCGCATCTTTGAGGACATGCGACGGATTGACATGCTTCTTGTTCAACTCATAGAGCGCAACAATAAAAAGCGACTCGGACCAACCGAGCGGAGAATTATGATTATACTCCGGCGAATTCGAGAAATAAAGCTCTGGAACCTCTCCTTTCTCATTCACAGTCTCGCGCGTCTTCTTCTCGTAGAACGCAGCTTTCTCGGCGTCGCCGAGATTGTGATAGATAATTGCAAGCCATGAGAATCCGAACGTCCATTCCGCTTCTTCTGATTTTCCGTCGGGGTTTTTGTTGTAATAACAATCGCCTTTGTATCTGATGACGCCGCGCTCTTTCACGAGATGATATTCGACGTTCTTGAGAATTTCACGCGTCTGTGCTGGCGTTGTAATATGATATGGATAAATAAGTGAAAGCTGTGCAAGATCCGCGAATTTCTGTGTCGATTCGCGCGGCAATAATTTATTGAGCGTCAAACGACCATTGCGGATCAATTCGACCGGAACATGGATTCGCGGAACGCGTTTGATAGAGAACAGTCCGGCGACGCATGCGCCGACCGACGACGAGTGGACTTCTTCGTTCTCTTCCCACATACCGCTGTCTGGATCTTTCCAATATTCGAGCGAGCCAAGATAGCTCACTAGTTTCTGCACGATGCGATAGTCTGCACCAGTTAGCAGGACATGGACTTTGTTGAATTCAAGCTCGCCGATGAGGAAAAGGATCGCGCCGATCGAATCATTCTGCTTGTTTCCCCACTCTTCCCAAAATTCATCGAGTGTCTGCGGATGGAATCGCGCATGGATATATTCATGTTTGTGCTGCGGTTTTGCTGATATAGCGTGATCAATCTTGTATTCGTGTTTGAGAAAGATGTCGAGCAACGCGCGAACAGTCTTTCGCACTGTTTCGTAATCTTTGAGAACGGCAAACGCAAGGCACTCATAGAAATTATCTCGCAGCCAAGATTTATCGTAGCCCGTTGAAACCGCTTTGCTGCTCGCCGCGAAGAGACCCGAATCATATTGCAGACCCTTGAGGATCGCAAGATGTTGCTCGATCACATGTTCGACTGAGAGTTGTTGTTTCTCGGATTTATCGCTCATACTGAGTTGCTCACACTGTGCTCAATAATCCCGTCGAAGATTTATATACCTTTCCTTGCAATCAGCATATTCAACAATCAATTGCTGACTCTTTTGTTGAGCACTCGCAAGTAGAGCAACATTTTTAATCCGCAGGGAAACCCTCTCAAATATGGTTGCAGATTTAGATACTAT
>CAZGJY010000239.1:0-1810 GCA_964525725.1 uncultured Methanosarcinales archaeon
TTGTCATGCGACACTGGACTGGTTGCGCAGTCTGGAATGAGACGAGAGGGCTGTTCGTTCCGATGATTCCCGTCGGATTGATATTTTGCATCCGGTTGTCTGCACCAAGCAAAACATCTGCGATAGCGACTTGAGAATTGCCGTTGATATCGCTGCACGTTGCTTTGATGCCATAAACGCCATCAACCTTGTTCTGGAAAAGCGTTTGCAACGATGTCGAGTAGACTGGCGATGAGATTGGATCAGGAATCGAATTCAAGTTCGCACGAAGATCGAATGTAACTTGGCATTTGACTGGGACATTTGAATTGACGACTGCAACAATATCCGAATGCGGATTCGTCTGCGAATTGTTTGCGAAAATATCTGTTTCGATAGAAATCACCGGCGCAGTCGTATTGATAGTGAATGTCTTTGATTTGACTTGCTCCACATTGAATGCATTGTCGACGGAGTAATATCTCAAGACATATATGCCGTCGCTAAACGCGAGCGGACCGAATGCTGGTGCCTGGAAGTTTGAAGTTGTAACGGCGCTCGCGGCGAGCGGACCGTTCGAAAGATTGAGGAATCGACCCTGCACACCATAATTTGGAACGACTGAAAAGTCAGTCTGGGTGTTCATGCAGTTTGTGCTTGCGCTCGCAAGAGGCGTGATACAGAATCGAGTATTATAGACTTGGTTCGCGCCGCTCGCACCAGTATCTTGCGCGATGAATCGGATCGTGACATTTGTTTTGTATGGATTGCTCGTATCAGGCATCACGATGAATGTCGTCGGTGGCGTTCGGTCGAGATTGCATTTTGCCGGATCCGTCGAGTCGATGCAGTCATCATTATTTCTCGGCGTGATGAGCGGACCGTTCGCATCTTTGACGCAAGTGCCGCCGTTCGCATTTGTGGCAGATGTCTGCCATTCGCAGAAACCGATGCCGCAAGAGTCTGCGCTTTTCGTGACGAATGAATTATCTGTGAATGAGATTGTCGGTACAGCATGAGCGCTGCCTTCGCAAGAATTCTGTGTCGTATAATCGCCGCAAGATGTCGCCGCGCATTGCTGGCACGTCGAGGATTGAGTATAGAAGCAACCGTTCGTCGGAGTTCCCAGAGCTGCACACGTTTGACTATTACAGACGCCGAGCGGAGCTTTTGTAGGATCGGAGCAATCGCCGCATTGCGCGACTTGTGTGTTTGCGCAGACGCCGATGCCGAGCACTGGATCGATCGTGTTCCATGCACAAGAGCTCGTCCCGCAAGAGCTTGCGGCGCTCGCGCATGCTTGTTGCGTTTTGTAACTTGTGCACGTCATGCCGACTTGACAATTGAGACATGAGTTGACGTTCGACAAATTTTTATCAAAGTAGCAAACGCCGCTGCCAGCTTGGTTCTGGCAAGATGCTGCTGTGAAATAGAGACCGAACGGATTGACCGACGAGGAAGTGCCACAAGGATCAGGCGCGATGCAACTTGCGGTAAAGATACCGTCACCATTCACTCGTTGGACACAGAGCGGTTTGACGCCAGGTGTACATTGCTCGTTTATTGTGAGCTTGTTGTTCGCATCGCAATATTGCGCAACATCGATTGTCTGGAATATTGTCGACGTACCAGTTCCAGATTTAGGTATTTGCGTCGTGCCGCAGAATGGCGTTGTCGTCGCGATATTCGCGCACACTGCGTCGCCAGAATAAACTGCAGTCAATACTGCTGATGTTTTATCTTGCGGCCCAGGATATTCTGCGACAACACGATATGTATAGTTTGTTCCCCATTGTGTGTTTGAATCAACGAAACTTGCTGTGCCCGCACC
>CAZGJY010000240.1:0-1806 GCA_964525725.1 uncultured Methanosarcinales archaeon
GAGGTTCTGCCGCGATGGATGAATATCTAGGCTTTCTGCTTACAATGACTCGTAGTAACCATATGTTGATTGAGCGTTATGCATCAGGAATGGCGGGCAAAGTTGGATTGACTTTTGCAGCGCAGTCCGAATTCTCAGTAGGTTCTCTGCGACACATATAGCTATCTCGAGATTTTTTATGGTTGCGTGGATGAACAATGTTAGTAATGAAGTAGTTTTTTATTTTTTTTCAGCAAAATCAAGAAATAAGACTTACTTTATGGGAATTAACCCTTATTTATTACATTTTACAGTAAGCTTTATAAAGCCCCCCAATTTTTGCAATCCTTGCGCGTGACACGACACAATACTTCCCGACGACAATAAAACACCTGACTTGGGGGAATGCTGTCATAATGCACACGTTGATTTGTTTGCAGGCTAACACAGAGCACGAAGAACGCGCTTGTTTGTCGACGGTGAATCAGAAAAATACAAAATAATCGTTGAGCGACATATCCGATTTGTGCCCAAGTAGTGTAGTGGCCTAGCATAAAACCCTGTCACGGTTTTGACCCGGGTTCAAATCCCGGCTTGGGCGTTTCGGGCCGTTAGCTCAGCCTGGCCTAGAGCACTTGACTTTTAATCAAGGGGTCGGGAGTTCAAATCTCCCACGGCTCACTTTTATTTTCCATCCGACTTTTCGTTTTTTTGCGATGGACAAAAGTGTGTTGAGCCGCCAGCGAAAATCATAACGAGAATCATAACTATAGCTCAATAACTATAATTTGCAGATATGTTTTACTTTTCAGAATTCAGTCATTTATTTTTTGTTCCAGGTTATTTTTCAATTTCATACTATCCATTTCATTTTATTTAGAGGGTTCATATTATTTTTCATAATCACGACGTAAAATCAGGAGCGGGGGAGCTCGGAGAAACAATCCAATGGACGCAATTCGACACATGCTCGTGCCAGAGCATACGAAGCTTACGGCAAAAGAAAAGGAAGATCTTCTCAAGAAGCATAATATCAGCTTCATAGGTCTACCTAAGATCAGAATCTACGATCCTGCGATCGCTCACCTTGATGCGAAGCACGGCGATGTTGTCAAGATCACTCGTAAATCCGCAACTGCGGGCACGACAGTATTCTTCCGAGGTGTCATCAATGAATAAGGCAGTCCAAGCTGCAGTCGCAGACGCTTCAAACGTCTTGTTGCAAGCATATTTCAAGGAGATCTCTCCACTCAACTCGAACATCAACTCGTTCAATGATTTCGTCGATCGACGTCTTGCTGAAATAATCAAGAACAACAGCAATATCGAGCCGACGATCATTCCGTCGAATATCGACAAATTCATCATCAAGTTCGACAAGATTGTCGTCGGAAAACCAGAGATAACGGAAGCCGATGGTTCCAAGCGAGATCTGTTTCCAATGGAAGCGCGACTGCGAAATCTATCATACGCTGCGCCGATATTCCTCGAAGTCTCTGTCCACATCAACGATATCCAGCGAGAATCATTCACGACGCAGATCGGCAGCTTGCCAATCATGCTCAAGTCGAAGTATTGCCATCTCTCCAAGCTCTCATCAGACCAGCTTGTTGCAAAGGGCGAAGACGACAAAGACCCAGGTGGATATTTCATCATCAACGGAACGGAGAAAGTCCTCATCCACATCGAAGATCTCTCACCGAACAAGTTCATGATTGAATCGCAGACGATTGGTCCGAGCAAATTCACGGGACGAATCTTCTCAGAATATGCATCATATCGTATCCCGCACAACTTCGAGCGACTGACTGACGGTATCACCTATCT
>CAZGJY010000241.1:0-1805 GCA_964525725.1 uncultured Methanosarcinales archaeon
ATAAACACATCGCTGGACGCAAGTCCAGATGGGTAACACCCATAGCTCCACCACAGAAACGAGACCACTCTCATCCGCTATGAACGCGTCGACGCGATCGGCGACGAGCGCAAGATAACACGCAGAGCATGTTTGAGAGAATGGCTGAAACGAGTGCCTCGATGGGTGCAAGTCCTTAGAGACGCGCAGTCGAATGTTTCCACTGCCGGTCCGACGAGCAATCGCACGGCGGCATACAGAAGATGGCTTATACCCTTCCACTTTTTTATTTCCAGACAAATAGCAAAAAAAAAGATTGCAAGAAATAGTGTAGAATATGGCAGCAAAATCTCTTGAACATAAACTTTCAGATGATCCGGCGCAGAAAGATGTCAGTGTTTATGTTGCCGCTACAGCACTTATGGCGGGAATAATCACCGGATATCTAACTCAGAATTCACCTATGGAAACGGCCGCTTTGACTACACCACTTTTGATACCGCCAGTAACAATCTCGCTCTATTTCCCAGGACAAACGACTCCAGCAACCACTAACGATTTTGCGAAACGTGTTTCGCTTGCCGGCGCAGCATATTTTACGGGTTATGCTCTAGGATATGCTATGACTAAAATATGAATTTTAATCAGTAGTAATTTTTCAGAATTACCTTCACCTTTTTACGTTTCAGATAATCCCTATTTTGCTTTATTCTGCACATGATCCAGCATGATCAATTCATTCGACATATCGACGCACGATGATTGCCTGTCGTTTCGGCGATATTCAACCATCAAAATTCCCGGATATCTGCCGCAGCCGGCTACGCGCTCCGCTTCAACATCGACTTTCTCGACGACGCGCTCAAGCGTGAAATTATTGAGCAGCATCGGCGAGAAATACTCCGTGAATCGATGCGATGGCTCACTCACAGTCATCTTCTTGTCGAATATATGTGATGTGCACGCTTCTTGCGAATCATAATCTCTCGTCGGCTTCTCGAAATATTGCCTCAGCGGATGCGTGACGATGAAAGTGAACTTAGCTCCTGGTTTCATCACGCGTGAGAGTTCATAGAACGCCGGCTCGAGATCAGCCGTATGCTGCAGCGCATATCTGCTGTATGTGGCGTCAAAGAAATTGTCATAGAAAGGAAGATTGCTGAAATCCGCCCTCATGAATTTACCGCTCGGACATTCTTTTTTTGCGATGCGCAGCAACGCCGCTGATTCGTCAACGCCAAATACGCGCGCCCCTCTCTTCGCCATATATGCACCGTCTCGCCCATAACCGCAGCCAAGATCAAGGACATTCTTCTTGCGCAGATCTGCCGGAGTGAATGAGTCGTAAAGAAGTTTACGCGTCATATGATTCGACGCACGGTCATTTTCCACAAACTGCGCAGCAAGCGAATCATACTGCGTCGATTGCTGCAGAGGAACTTTTGCCACGCCAAACACAGTGAGCTTTGATCCAGGTTTTGAGCTATTCATTTCTCGTAATTGATACTCTTTCTTCGTGATAGTCGATGTCGTCATTTTAGTGAACCTTTTGTGCGTAAATCCATATCTTTATCACTAGGCGATGCGCAAAGAATATCAATGTCTGTTGCACTATATTATGACAGCAAATATATAAACGAGAAACGAAGCATAATCTGTGAAATGGACATCGCACAGATCCAGACATTGGGATTGAACAAGAACGAAGCAAAAGTCTATCTCGCGCTTCTGCAGAAAAAACAAGCATATGCCGCAGAGCTTGTCAGATCAGTCGGCGTACATCGCAACATCATCTATGACAATCTCGAGAAACTCATCGAGAAAGG
>CAZGJY010000242.1:0-1803 GCA_964525725.1 uncultured Methanosarcinales archaeon
GATGAGGCAAGCAGCGGACTAGATGTCAAAGTAGTCGATACGCTCACTATGGCAAAAGCAATTCATGTCGGAATCACCGCTGAATCTGCTCGCGAAATGTTGCACATGGCACACTACAAGGAACTAAAGCAAGGAGTATATGCGGATGAATATGCGCGACTCGAAAAACAACGCTTCAATATGATCCCGGCACATGGTTTTTCGGTTCTCAGACAATCAATGTTCAATGGTCAACGCCATCTGCATAAATAAATAGTAAGAATAACAACCTTGAGAGACGTATCATTCAAAGTTGCGAATTTGCGACACAAACTCTATCTGAAAATAGTAACAAATGTTTAAATACACTCTACGCGATTTTCTCCTCAGACATTTATAAGAAAATTAAAAAAAGGCCGCACAGCGTTTTTAGCTGATTCTGCAAAAAAACGCCTGAGCAGGAAAAAGAGGGATTTTAGTGGACAAAAAAAACGCATTTATTCTCTGGTTTGATCAACTCGGCATCGAAGATGTCCCACTCACTGGTGGAAAGAACGCAAGTCTCGGTGAGATGTATCGACTCTTGACGCCAAAAGGCGTCCAGATCCCGAACGGTTTTGCTGTCACAGCATATGCATATCGTTATCTGCTCGAGAAAACAAATGCGCCGCAGAAAATTCGTGATATTCTCAAAGATCTCAACACAAGCGACATGGATAATCTCGCAGAGCGCGGAGAGAAAGTCCGCAATATCATCCGTAATCTAGAATTTCCGACAGAATTGCGTGACGCAATCTACGAAGGATATCGAAATCTCGAGATACAGTACGGCGGCAGCGTCGACGTCGCAGTCCGATCGAGTGCGACTGCAGAAGACTTGCCCGACGCGAGTTTTGCAGGACAACAAGAGACATACCTCAACATTCGCGGACAAGAATCGCTCATCGCCGCTTGCAAGAATTGTTTTGCTTCTCTCTTCACGAACCGTGCGATCAGTTATCGCGTCGACAAGAACTTCGACCACTTCTCGATCGCGCTCTCGATTGGCGTGCAGAAAATGGCACGCTCAGACATCGGCGTCTCGGGCGTCATGTTTTCGATCGACACAGAATCAGGATTCTCTGACGCAGTCTTCTTGACAGCAGCATACGGACTCGGCGAGAACGTCGTCCAAGGCGCAGTCAACCCGGACGAATATTATATCCACAAACCGACGCTTAAACAAGGATTCAGACCGATCATCTCTAAAGTAGTCGGCGAGAAAGCGATCAAGATGATCTACACGACGGACCAAAAACATCCGACGAAGAATATCGACGTTCCACTCTCTGACAGAAAAAAATTCGCGCTCAACGAAGACGAAATCCTCACGCTCGCAAAATGGGCATGCATAATCGAGGATCACTACTCGCAGAAAGCAGGCCACTTCAAGCCAATGGATATGGAATGGGCAAAAGATGGCAAGACCGGACAACTCTTCATTGTCCAAGCTCGACCTGAAACAGTCCACTCGCAGAAGGACAGAACGAAACTTGAAAAGTTCGTCCTCAAAGAGAAAGGCAAAGTTCTCATCACCGGAAAATCTGTCGGTGAACTCATCGGCGCCGGCGATGTCAATGTCATCAAAGACGTCCACAACATCAATCAATTCCGCAAAGGACAAGTCCTCGTCACAGACATGACCGATCCCGACTGGGAACCAATCATGAAGATTGCATCGGCAATCGTCACAAACCGCGGCGGTCGAACATGCCACGCAGCAATCATCAGCAGAGAGCTCGGAATCCCATGCGTCGTCGGAACGCACAACGGCTCTGAAACGCT
>CAZGJY010000243.1:0-1802 GCA_964525725.1 uncultured Methanosarcinales archaeon
TCTGGCCCGAGTTCAAATCTCGGCGGGGTCGTTTTTTATGAGGGATCACCGTTATGTCTAGACTTGAGACACAACAAATCAAGGAAACTTTTTCTCGGCTTGCATTGCATCCTCTGTATCTCGAACATGAGCCTGCGCTCACAAGCGAAGACGCTGCGCGTATCCGTGGCACTGATTTGTCGCAAGGAATAAAGTCGCTCCTCTTTACCAATGGCTCATACGAGTATGTTATAGTCAATGTTCCGGCGCATCAGAAGGTGGATGCAAGAAAAGTTGCTCAATGCCTCGACTGGAAAAATGCAAAAATGGCATCCCCTGACGACGTTTTAAGCGAAACAGGATGCGAAGTTGGCTCTGTTCCTCCGTTCGGGCATAAAAACAAAATGCAGATTGTATATGATCGAACCATCTTTGTGAACCATGAAAGTTCATTCAACATTGGTCTGCGCACACATTCTGTGCGAATCCCAACGTCAGAAATGAAAATAGTATTTGCAGATGCAAACGCAATTGAAGGAGATTTTATTTGACCAATCCCAATTAACTCTTGTTTATTTCTTGTATTTCTCCTCGAGGGTTTCAATTGTTTTTGGAACATTGAATCCGAAGAGTGGCAAAAGAATCATGCCAATAATACCGAAGAAGAGATCTTTCATCCTGACTAAGAATGCAAGTGCAACACCTGCAGTTCCGACAACACCAATGATGCTAAACGCAGAAATCTGGCTCGCCTCAAGGACTCCGACTGCCATCGGGATTGGAAAGAGAACTGCGATACCGACAAATGCAATGATAAAGAAAAGCTGTACGAAGTCAAGATTGAGTCCGAGCAATGTAGTAGCTAGCTTATACTCCGCAAACATGACGACCCAACTGATGAGCGTGACAAAAATGCTCAACAAAAATGTCACTTTATCGTTTTTGTAAAATTGCATCATTATTGTTTCCACTCGTATGATGCCTGCTTCAAGATTATTGATCGCTTTATTCTTTGACTTATCTAATCCAAAAAAATGAAAAATCTTGAGAAAGAAATGCCGATTAGTAAGCATCCGGTAATAGAAAAGAATTGTTATGACCAAAAAAAGAATGCTACCGAGTGCCATGTATATTTTTGCATTCTCAGGAATGGCATATTGGAAACTGACAACAATGACACCGACAATGAAGAGAAAACCGCACGTGCTCGCATCGATTATTTTATCAATCATAACCGTCGAGAGCCCTTCTGCGAATTCAATATTATATGCTGCGATCAATGACGCTTGCGTCGGCTCTCCGCCAACGCGAGGACCTGGTGTGAAAAAGTTGATCGCACTTCCAATGATTCTGTAGACGAACAGTTTGAAGAACGGGACTTTATGGCCGCGAGAGCGTAAGATGATGTCCCATCTCCATGTAAGGACGACAAACATCACCGTTATTGTCAGAATGTATAAGCAAAATGTCTTTGGATTGAAATGTCGATAGAAGTCGATAATATTCGCCAATCCGTAGCTGTTGATAATATATATGGTGGCAATGATTCCTATCGTCAGAAAGAATAGTATGAAAAAGATTCTCTTCACAGATTTCATTCAGATCAGATTGCTTGCAATGATGACACAACTTTAAAAAGCTATGCGCGTTCTTCATCTCGAGATGAGGAGATTAGATTCGCGTTAGGGCTTGCGCTTCAAAACGCAGTGAGACTCTAACGGCAACGGTAGTTAATTTTATAAGCATCCACCATTGGCGTGATAGATACACGGGTCCGTAGTTTAGCCTGGATAGAATAACCGGCTTCGGACCGGTTGAGGGGG
>CAZGJY010000244.1:0-1800 GCA_964525725.1 uncultured Methanosarcinales archaeon
GTGTGAGCAATATAACTGTGCATGGAGATCAATCACTTTCAACTGGATATGAGTTTGTCATCAATCTGCAGGTCGAAGGAGTTAACCAATCGCTCGTTTACTTTTCGAGATATCCTATGTTCATAGGGAATTGCAGTACGGTGATGCCTTTGCCATCGAATTTTATAATCACTCCTGGGCAGAAAATATTTCAAGTGATTTCCTGCGGATCGAACGTATCCATTTATCAGAAACAGTAGTCACCTGAATTATTTTGCGTTTAAAGAATTAGTTACGATAATTTGTGGATGAATACATACTGATGACAACTCAAGGTCATGTAGGATGCTGCTGTTTCATTTAATGAATGATATAGGAAACTGCGCGTATAATAGTTCAGTAATGATTTATCCTGATGCATATAAGGAGTCTGGTGGCAATTGATGCGGTTATTTCATTTGAAAAAAAAAGCGCAGAATGCGGTTGAATTTTTAGCAATGCTTTCGGTCCTGATTCTGATATTCTCAGCATTATTTGGGTTTGTCATTTCACAATATGGATCAGTCTCTGTCCAAAAAGATAATGCGGTTCTCACAAATATATTGGATGATATAGATTCAGAAATACAACAAGCGTCATTTGCGCCAGATGGATATGCAAGGACATTTTATGTGCAAGGCACAGGCGCCAGTGTTCCATATACTGTCGCTATACGCAATACTGCGGAATTATACATTAATGATTCGAATGGCAATCAGCAGATAGTCTTTCTAAAACCTGAAGAATATTTGAATGGCAACGTGTGCGCGCGACAAAATCAGATTTTCAAAAGTGAGGATTATGGCATTGCTATTTGTTGCAATTCCTGCAATGGCACAATACCGGGTGTTAATTACAGTTTGCCAGTTGAATGCAAAACAAATGTGTCGTCATATTGGGGGAATTGCAACAATTTGACTCGTGGTAATAATTTGACGCAAATACGTACAAACTGTAGTTTGTGGATGTCTGCAGCAAATTTCACAATTTACAATCAGACTGGAAATCAAATCCTGGCGCTTAATTCGCTGTCGGTCCAAACACAAGTTAGGAATGCTTCAATATCGTGGATATCTCTCAATCTTCCAACATCCGTGCTTGTCAGCAATACCACATATAATGTATCTGCTGTTTGCTATAATGCGACAACTGCATATACGCAATTCGCAAATTTTACGATTTCGTGATTTCTTATTGCTGATGGTATAACAATATGGCTCTATTTGAGTTTTTTCTGTGATTCGGAAAGACCGAATATGTTAGACAATTTTCCGACAACAACTGAGGAGCATTTGGAAGTGGTAAAAATGCGAAAAAAGGGATGTTAGTGCGGCAAATATGTATACTGGGAGATATATGTCTTGACCTAGAAACGAAGAACTATATTTTCATTTGCGAATATATATATAAATCAAACCATACAAGAAAGGTAACTATCAGTCAGGTTTTTTGGCGAAAACCGTAATTAAAATTATCGTCGAAGTTGATTGTTTCACTCGTCTTGGCGGACAAGAGAAACGTTAGTGATCAGCTGTTGGCGCAACCGAACACACCTTCTAAAGAGAGATAGTTGGAACTATATATTTAAACATTTAGCTAGCGAAAGCTCTATTGTTCAATATATATGTCTCAACGAGAAATAAAAAACCGCTAGATGAGATCACAGTCATAGTCCGACGAAAGTTGGATGGACAACACACTCACCAAAAACGGGGGATGAACAACACAATGGACTTTTTGGTACAAAATGCCTCTAAGGCACAAAACAACGAAGCAGATTAC
>CAZGJY010000245.1:0-1792 GCA_964525725.1 uncultured Methanosarcinales archaeon
CAAGCCTCGGTCTCAGTCGTCGACGAGCAGCAAGAAGAAGCAACGATGCCGACGACAGATGAAGTTGAGTGCGAGAAATGTGGCAACAAAAGCGCATATTACTGGATCACTCAGACACGAGCAAGCGATGAACCTGAGACGAAATTCCTCAAATGCACAAAATGTAAGCATACGTGGCGAGATTATACGTAATTTGTTTTTTGCATTCTGATTATTCTGAAGCATTATTGTATCTTTTTTGATGTATTACAGCAATGGTCGATCTATAGCACAATTATTTCTTTACTGTTTCAGTTCTTCGTTGAATTTTATCGGTCAATTTTTTTTTTGCCCTAGAAAACAAGCAAATTTGTCGTCTGATTTTTTCAGAAAAGTATTTAAATATGAACCACGACGGAACGCCTTATAAAAGAATTCAGTTGAGTCGATGCAATCGTCGATTTATTCGATAGGGGTATTTGGAACAATGCGTGGAAAAATAATAGGTCTGGCTTTCATTCTATGTGTGTGCATCGTTAGCGTTATGGGCAGTGCTTTTGCTACAAGTTTTACTGTCAATGCGACGGCGCTGCAGAACAGGATTTTCAGCGATGAAGTCGCGCAATATACTCTCACAATAAAAAATCAAGATTCTATGACAGGTCGATATACAATTGCGTCAAGCGATCCATCTTGGCGACTTGTGTATGAAGGTGACGTTGTCTCCGTCAATCCAGGGCAGCAAGCACAAGTGAACATACAGCTTACGCCGACAGAATCGGTTCAGGACGGGAAAGTGTATGCGATTCCAGTCACAGTAAAATCATTGCAGACAAACGAGCAATATGATCTCAAGCTTGAAGTCATTCTTGATTCCGCATCTATCCGTGAATATAAACCATCGATTTCAGTCGATGTCGTCGCTGGCGACCAGAACAAGATTGACCCTACACGTCCAGTCGATATTGTTTTACGATTCACGAACAAGAATCCGCTCGACGTGAAATCATTGCAAGTCAAAGTCAGTAGTCCACTCTTCACCGATCAATTCACGACGACACTCGCCCCGAGCGACGCATTCTCAAAAATAATCACAGAGCAGATAAATCCGCAAGCTGTGCCGCAGAATTTTAGCATTGACGTGGAGCTTGTCGCGAACAACATCAGCCTCGGTCTTGTCACGCGCCAATCTGCGCAGATAATTGCTGCAGAGCCTGGTTTCACGCGTGATGTGAAAACTGACCTGCATGCATTTTTGTACCGAGAATATATTGTCGAGTTGACTAATCCAGGAAATGTCCAATCAACTGAGACCGTGCAAATGCAATCCTCGCTCTGGCAACGACTCTTCACGAAATCCGATTTCCCAGTCACATATACAAAAGAAGATGGTAAATATTATGCGAACTTCGCAGTCACTATCGGACCTGGTGCTGGCGTCGAATTCAGCGTCGTGCAGAATTACAAACCATTCGTCTATACGACTGGCGCATTGATATTGCTCATTCTCGTCGGAACAGTGCTCTATTTCACATTCCGCAGCTCGATCATTGTCACTCGCAAAGTCCAGATTGTCACTGGAGATGACGACGGCGTCTCACGGATGAAAGTCGTCCTCAATATCAAGAATCGCACTGGTGCGATGCTCGAGAATGTCAAAGTCGTTGAACGCACACCGAACATCACAGAAGTCGACAAACAATTTGTTGTCGGCACTCTCAAACCGACAAAGATCGTGCAGAACGCAGTCAAAGGAACGCTCGTCAGATGGGATTTCACGGCTCTCGAACCATTCGAAGAGCGTATCATCACC
>CAZGJY010000246.1:0-1784 GCA_964525725.1 uncultured Methanosarcinales archaeon
CCTTTTTCTTCCCGATAAATTCAATCAATGATTCGGGTTTCTGCAGTTGATAGATCCGCTTTTTGTTCTCGATCACTTTTGAGATTATTCCTTTATCGCAGAGACGCTCAAGTGCGAGATATGTATTGGGTTTGTAAAATCCGGTTTCGTCAATGAGCGTTTGTACGTCACTTGCGCCGATTCTCAGAAGTGCCAAATACAAAGCAGCTTCTGACTTTGAGAGTCCGATTTTTTCTAAATCGTTTGCGTTCATGTTTTTCGTAATATTTGTACTTTTAGTAGTAGTAAGTAGCTACTACCTACTTAAATATATTGCGCAGTTCTCACTTGTTGATGAAGAAACATGAGTCAATACGACAAATTTGCGGATGAATACGCACAGAAAACGGTTGCGCTCGAGAAGAAGATGCGACAAGGATTTTATTCCTTTCTGCCATCTCTCGATCATAAATCAGTGCTGGATGTTGGTTGCGGCTGTGGTCATGATGCGGCATTTTATGTAAAAGCTGGTGCTGCTGTCAGCGGAATTGATATCTCAAAGAAACAAATAGCAATGGCGCAGAGCGCTGTGAAAGGCAACTTTGCCATTGGAAGCATGGAGAAGTTGCCATATGCAGCTCATTCGTTTGATGTTGTCACGAGCGTGTATGCTTTGCAAGCATCTACTACTCCTTCTGTTGTGCTCAAAGAGATGATTCGAGTCGTAAAACCGCAAGGGATTGTCCAAGTTCTGACAAAACATCCTATCCGAAATCTGCTTGAGCGCTCTGTTAACAATGGCGTGCATGATTATTATGCAAAAGGAAACGTAACCTCTTTCATTTTCGGAGGAAGCTTAGAACTTTCTGAACCAGGTCATACACTTATGGATTATCTGACGCCAAGCGTCTTGAAGCGTGCACGATTGTTACGTTTTGAAGAGGATTCTGATTTTCATGCGTGCGCACAACTGATGGGTTTGAAATATCCGACTCAGATGATTATGCAGTTCCAGAAAATATGATGATTGTTGCTTTTTATTCTTTGTTGAATACGAGGAGATGATGTGTGTCGGCGATCGTTGGCTGATCAACACCTAAATTTTTGGAGTAAGTGCACTCCCAGCCATATTTTTTGAATCGATGGATCCAACCGTCTGGTGTTTCATACGTGCCTGGAACTGGGATTCTTGCATAATGGAAAAACACATTCCATAGGCAATCGTTGTAGAATGTCCTTTCTCTATCGAGCTTTATTTCTGCCTTCGTTCTACCTACGGGCACTGTTTCAATAACGACAAGCCGACGCCGCACTATTCTTGTCAACTCTTTGATGATGTTTTCATTGTTTTTTTCATGATGCATGACATTTGTTATTATCGCAGCTTCGTAACTTTTCTTTGGTTGCGGGATTTTCTTTCCATTGAACGGATGCACTGTAATTTTTGTTAGAGGACTTTTGAACGGATTAATATCATATGCGTCTACTGTGAGGTTTAACTTATCTCTCACTCGTTGCGATATCTGTCCATCTCCTGCTCCAAAATCAATAACTTTGCCCTTAATTTTCGTGAGGTGCGGTTTTATCTGGTTGAATATTATATCTGCACGACCTGCCATTTTAGCGTCAATAGTCTCAAGAAAACTTATTCCTTTTACTTTTGTGCCAGAGAATAAAGCATAAACACGATGCTCGATCTGATTTATTGTCGGTTCTTCTTTGATTGTCAAAGCGACTTGATCAGAGAGTCTTTTTGCGTGCTCTTTTGTCAAACCTATTTTTGTAAATGAGGATGCATAGTCTTT
>CAZGJY010000247.1:0-1769 GCA_964525725.1 uncultured Methanosarcinales archaeon
TTGTGTGCTTCTTGCCGTTTATTTTGTAGATCGATTGGCCGTTGTCGCGGATTATTCTCGTGACTTTGACTTCTTTTGCGTCGAGAGGGAATTCTTTCTCGTCGTTCGTGAAAAAGATCGAGACTTCGCCTTCTTTTGCGCCTTGCTTTGATTTTCCGCCGTTATAGATGAGATTCGCAGACTTTTCTGCTCGTAGAGATTTTGCAGATGATTTTCCGAGAACAAATGTGAGCGCGTCGATGACGTTCGATTTGCCTGAACCGTTCGGTCCGAGGACGACGTTGAAATCGTTGTTGAAGAGAATATCCGTCTGTCGGGCGAACGATTTGAACCCTTTCATCTCAAGCTTGATAATACGCGTCACAGCAATTCACCCAATTCATCATAAGTATCCGCACTGCTCAATGAAAACGTTGCCACTTTCCGTACGCCATTTTGTCGTCTATTCACTTATAAACCTTTGGGTGATTGCAGTCCGAATTTGGTCTCAATCTCTGTTGCTTTTTGTCGCCTTTTTTCTTCGTCAAAGCTTTCGATTATTCAAAAGCCTATATTGAGCGCCACTCATCTTCGAAAAATCGTTTGTATTGCGAAGCGATCTGTTCGGACTCAATCTCGATCGCTGTCGGCAAGTCGCTCCAGAGTAATTGGATTACTTTTCCAGGAACGATGATGAGTCCGAGCGGATATGCTTGTTGTGTGAATTTGAGTTTTATATTTCTATTATCTTTGTATGTTGCCGAGATTTGCTCTTTGATGGATTTATGAGCGATAGCTAAGTCTGTGATTCCTTTCTCTGCAACTCGCCGATGTACTTGGACCAGAAAAAGCGGTGCATTTTTTATCCGATAGTCGTTGCGCAACGCAAATGCATAGTAATAATCTTTTTTCCTTAAATTCTCGACTATACTGTCAAACAGAATTTGCAATGCCCGATATCCCTCGTGGACTCTGGACACTTGTTTTTGTTTTGCAAATAATTGTTTTGATTCAAGCTCATGTACTACTAACGCAAATCTGCGCTTCTGATCATCTAAGCGATGTAATAATTGTTTTGGTTCGGTTGGTTGGAAGTGCTTGGTTTTTGACACCATAATATAACTGGCAAGTCCCTGCTGTTGGAGTCTTCCTAATGTCTCATACACTTTTGTTTGTGATAATTTTGCTTTGATTGCAATTGGACCTGCTTTTGCAGTTCCAAGTTCGAGCAAAGCAACATACACACGAATCTCTCTTTCAGTGAATCCCATTTCCCTGAGAATGTCGAAGTCCATTTGCGTGGAGATAGACTATAATTTCAAGTTTATAAAAGTACTCCCTATAGGGGTAAGTAATTATTAAGAGCATACTCTGTTGCCATTGCTGAGAGATAAAATGATCACGGAGAATGATTATACGCAAAAATGGCTGCCTCATCAAAGAGAGCAGTGCGCAACGGTGTTGCATGACATATTTGGTTTCAAAAATGTGTATTGTTTAGACCAGAGTCTTGCTGAAATAAATTCGACAGGAACTTTCAAAGATAAACAGCCTCAAGAATTGGCAAAGCTAATCAATGCAGATGTGAAGTATCGTGACACTCCACTGACTATTGCTGCAATGTCTACGGGCAATACTGCATTTAGTCTTTTGCAATTTTCGATTGACCACAACTGTATTTATGGAAAACAAATAACTCCGGTTATTTACATCCCTCATGATTTGCGCAATCGACAAGCATTTGGTCCCGATACGCATGGCAGAACTGTTTCTGCAAGTGATTACATTGG
>CAZGJY010000248.1:0-1747 GCA_964525725.1 uncultured Methanosarcinales archaeon
CGGATCTTGAGGTCACTATCGCGTCGGATGGCAGAAGTTCTGTCAGCGGCTCGAGCAATGTGCAGATCGCAGACATCCCCGCGAATGATACAATCAGCGGATTCACCGACCAGCTCACGACAAAACGAGGGACTGGCTGGACGTTCAATATGACAACCACGCAGTCGGTGAATGTGTCGTTCATCAAAGTCCATCTGCCGCAGAATGTCATTATTAATTCTATTTCCCCAGACCAATCGGCGAATATCGCATACGACGATTCTATCACGATCACGTTCGTCGGTAAGAATGCACCAATCTCTATCGCTATTCAATATGCATTCGAAAATAACGATAGTTCCGACGGTACTGGATCAGCAATATCTCCAAATTCAGCTGCTGCGAGCAAAGCGAGGTCATATGCATTGTATGCGATCGGCGCGGCGGCTGTTCTCACATTGATCGGCATTTGGACGTATTTCTCTAAGCAGAAAAAAAGAATTGCGACGAAGAATGACGATGATTCTGCAATAGATAAAGGAATAAACATGGGAGAAATGAGAACTGCTTCCATAAACCCAATCATCGATGAATCAAAAATGAGCACGCTGCGACCGACACTCAATGAAACGCAGCTGAAAATAATTGATGCGCTCATCGCATCAGGCGGTGTCGCGACGCAGAACAAGATTCATCATGCAACAAGCATTCCAAAAGCGTCGCTGTCACGCAATATCGACATTCTTGTGCGCAAACAAATCTTGCAAAAGATGAGCGGAGGCTATACGAATCAGCTTTCTTTTGCGGATGGGATGAAAAAGCAATAAGAGCAAAAACACAAAAACATTCTCTTTCCAACTCGTTCCACTGTTTCTCGACGAGAGGTTCCAACTCGTTCCGCGCAGCGCTTATATAGTGTTCCTGCCTAATAGACTTCAATGCTTTCAAGGTAGTGACGGCGTCTCGAAAAACCGTTGCGTCTCCTTGAGGCAGATTATTTTTTAGAGAATCATAAACCGAGGTGGTATCGATGAAAATAAAAGCAATATATGCAATACCGGCAGTGCTCGGTCTGATTGCGTTGCTTTTGGTAGGTGGTGCATTCGCAGCAGATAATTCTAATTCTGTGGCGTTCGTGCAAGCTTCCCAATTACAACTCAATATAGACAAAGCAGTGACTGTTGGAACAACTGCGATCGCACAGATACAGGCGAATGGCAGCGACACAACGAATCTTACGACGACGCTCAATGCACTCATTGCATTGGATGCGACGATCGATCCGAATACATCGACAGTCGATCAAGTCCAATCGATCAGACAGCAGGCTGAATCACTTGTGACTTCATTTCGAACACAGGCACAGGCACTTTTGAGCGCGTCACAACGGCAGCAGATAAAGACTGATGCAGAAGCGAAGTTCGAAGCACAATATCAACAGCGACAAACTGCAGTTCAGGATTTACGTGAAGCATTCAACATGCGAAATCTCGACGCATTCGCGCAAGCACAGCAGCGGCTTGTCTTGGGACTCAACACGAGCGACAACGTGAGTGTTGTTCCAGAACTCTCTGCGAAACTCTCAGACATCCGCACGCAGATTATGGATGATATGGTCACAAAAGACCAGATCGGACAGATCCGCACGCAGATAAAAGCTGAGACACAATCCCTCAAAGCGAATCGAAGCGATACACTCGCAGAGATCCGTGTCGGACAATTGCAGCAGCGAGTCCAGACGTTTGAAGTAGTCATCGCAAAAGCGACG
>CAZGJY010000249.1:0-1736 GCA_964525725.1 uncultured Methanosarcinales archaeon
ATGCCATACCGTCGCTGACAATCCTATTTCCATCAGATATATTTGCAAGTTTGAGATAGGCGAGCGCTTTTATCGTTTCGCCAGGACTGCATTCGCCAGCAGCATTCACCCAGCACTTCGGATTATTCTGGCGATTGTCTTTGAGCCAATTCATGCCGTCAGTTATTTGTGCGCGGTATGCGTCGCCAAATCCGGAGAGAACCCAAATCGCAAATGCAGTGTTCGCCGCTCCACCCCAACCGCCGTCCCAGGATTGTGCATTGAGGATGAATGTCGGCGCAGCAAGAACGGTGTTTGTCGTTATGATCTGGCTGACTTTTTTATCGTCGCCATTTTTTGTATAATATGATTCAATCGTATAATCGTTGCAGTTCGGAGTTGCGGAGTCTGCAAGATTGATTGTTGTATATTCACAACTGTCGCTGAGCGGCGTTGCTGTTGCAGGAATCGTCGCAGCATTATCGTTGCAAATTAGCTGTGTGAAACCAAATGTATGCGCTCCGTCGATGCACGTCATATATTCAAGATCCTGATTGCGCGTGATCCCTGTTACATTGTTATAGGTTATGAGCGAGATTGCGTCTGCGTGGACGAGCGGTAAGCTTACTAGGCTGAGTGCACTTAATGCTGCGATGATGCCGCAAGAAATGCACAAGAAAATGAATAAGTTCAGAGAGTAAAAAGGGAAAGAAAATAGTTGCGCGCCTCTTTTTGACATTGAACTGAAATCCACGAAGAAGCTTTATATAGTTTTCGTCAAGATATTGACGAGGAGTCATACGGCTTAATCGCAATATCACTACCTCTAAACTATTTGCAAACTAGTTAGAATTTCTTCCATTGTTGCGAAAGAACGCGATTAATCGCTGATTCATCGATATCATGGGAGATGAGATCCTGCTTTATCATCGCAAGATTATGGCCGTGACTCATTCCCCAATCAGTGTATCGCTTGATGAGGTCAGGTTCGAGCTGAGAGACTTTCTCTTTGAGTTCGTCGATAGAATGCGTGAGTGAATTTGCGAAGGCAGATGTTCCTGACGAGAATGAAGACATGCTTGGCAAGTTCGATGATTTTGGCAACGAGAAGGTCGGCTGGTATCTCGCATGCACTTTTTGCAGCAATGCATTTATGTCCGATGTTACTGGTGGAGATTTGGGAACTTTGAGCGCACGGCTCGCTTGCAGTTGCGCAAGCAATTCATTGACTGACGCGCCTTGCCTGAATTGCGCAGGTTTATTCGATCTCGACTGTGTGACAGTGATACCGATGATTGCGACACCGCTCACTGCGAAGAAGATGAGCGCATAACCAATGATTTTCTGCAGAGAGACTCCTGATGTTGTTGCGGCAGGATTACTATCGTCAAGAAGCGGATAAACGACATCCGTCGGCTGAGAGCTTGAGTCGACGACTTGCGGCGCATTGCTCACCGGCACTGATTGTGTATCTTGTTCGCTTGAGTCAGAAGAACCAGAATCGAGAGGAACATCCGTTGTTGCTGTGCCTGAATTTGTGCTCGTGCTTTGCGAACCTGTGCCGCTGGATCCCGATGTGGTCGCTGCTGGGCTTGTAGTTGATGGTCCCTGTAATGGTCGGTCGAGAGCAATCGCGAAATAACCGAACAGTGACGTGTATGCCGTGTATTCATATTCGCTGCCGACAGTATTAACTAAGCGAGTGTCTAGTTTTTCCCAAGAACTCGAGTCGGCATCGAAAACGAAAAGTGCCATCT
>CAZGJY010000250.1:0-1711 GCA_964525725.1 uncultured Methanosarcinales archaeon
AATTGTTTTGCCAACATGACAGTTGTTTCGTGAGAAATCCAAACTAAAATGACATCCAGATGAGTCTCAAGTTCTTTTTCTTGCTCGAGCAGAGATTTACGACCCTCGGACGATCCTAATGCTTCTCCAAACCAGCTCATATGTCTTTTTTGCCATCAGTACTATATAAAAGTTGAGCACCAGGCTAAACAGACCAAATATAGTTACTGATGGTTACTGACAAGAAATATATTTATAAAAGCCTCTCCCGATAAAATGCAAAAAGAGGAATTCTCACATGGTGAAAGTAGCAATCAATGGCTTTGGCCGCATCGGCCGCATGGTTTTTCGCGCAATGCTCAATGATCCGCAGATAGATGTCGTCGCGATCAATGATCTGACAAACACGAAGACGCTCGCATACCTTCTCAAGTACGATTCCGTCCACGGAAAACTCAACGCGACGATAAAAGCGACGGACAATTCGCTCATCATCAATAGCAAAGAGATAAAAGTCTTCGCGCAGAAAGATCCGTTGCAATTGCCATGGCGACAATTGGATATCGACGTCGTCGTCGAATCCACCGGTTTCTTCACAAAACGTGCCGACGCAAGCAAACATCTGCAAGCCGGCGCAAAAAAAATCCTTATCTCCGCTCCATCTGCTGACGCAGACATAACAATCGTCAAAGGCGTCAACGAGCAGATGTACGACAAGAACAAGCATCACATCGTCAACAATGCGAGTTGCACAACGAATTGCCTCGCACCGATCGTCAAAGTCCTCGAAGATAATTTCGGCGTCGTGCACGGCTTCATGACAACTGTCCACTCATACACTGCAGACCAACATCTTGTCGACGCGCCGCACAGCGATCTGCGCCGCGCACGCAGTGCAGCAGTCAGTCTCGTTCCGACATCGACCGGCGCAGCAAAAGCTGTTGCTGAAGTCATTCCGCAGCTCAAAGGAAAGCTCGACGGTCTCGCAGTACGCGCTCCGACGCCCGACGGATCGTTCACCGATTTTGTCTGCACGCTCAAGAAACCAGTCACAAAAGAGCAAGTAAACTGGCTATTCTCAGAAGTGTCAAAATATCATCTCAAAGGAATCATTGAATACACCGACGAAGCAATCGTCTCTGTCGACATCATCGGCAATCCGAATTCATGCATTTTTGATTCGTCGCTTACGCATGTCATCGATGGCGTCTTCCTCAAGATCGGCGCATGGTATGATAACGAATGGGGTTATTCCAATCGGATGGTCGATGTTATCAAAGTGATGATGAGATAATTTTCAAAATTTTCATTTCTTTTTTATTGACGAGGAATCCAGTTTCTCGACGCAAGAATCTAGCCACACAACAACAGAAATGTTTATATAGGACTTATCCAGTAATTCGGTATAACCGAATAAGTCAAATTATTCGGCGCCTCATACAAAAGTTGTTGTGTGGAGACGGTCAGGGCAACTTGGCCGCTCTTCATACTTCTTTCTCAAAAGCATAAGTTTATATGGTTAAAATCAAGAAAACGAGTATGTCGATTGCACCTGTATTTCGAGCCAACTCTTCTGCAAACAAAGAGATTGCATGCAGGCTTAAAGCTGCACTACAATCACCATTGCTCGCAAAGCATTGCAAGAAAGACTATGCATCCTCAAATACAAAAAAAGTTATGACAAAAGAGCACGCAAAAAGACTCTCTGATCAAGTCGCTTTGACAATCAAAG
>CAZGJY010000251.1:0-631 GCA_964525725.1 uncultured Methanosarcinales archaeon
TTAACATTCGCAACAGATATTGCAGATGGATCATTCTCTGCGACAAATGCTTTGAGAATATTCTGATTTGAGAGCACAGCCGCAACGTCATCGACACCTGCGGCTTTCACGTCGATAGATGTGATACCATTGCCTGAGAGGTAATAAACAGGTTTGGCCGTGTCTGAATTGTCAACAGTTATTTTGTAACCAGCATTATCGACATATGAAGTTACTACCCCATTTTTTGTGACGCTTGCAATATTATTATTATTTGAAAGAGGAGCATAAGTATTGCCAGCTGCATCTTGAACTGACATTGATGATTCAGTTGATACGCCAGTTGACATTAAAACTAATTTCCGAGAGTTGGCAGGTGCCAAATTCCAAGCTGCTGCAACATCAGGCGATACGGGAGTTGGACTTCCTATCAAAACAACTCGTCCTGAACTATCCAATTTAGCATTTCCTGATTGGATGAGGGCGCCCGTTGAGTCTGCAAGATAAAATGTGCCGTCAACATACACACCATTTACTGGATTTTGGACGCCAGTAATTACATAAGATGCTAAAGTTGGAGAAGGAGTGCTCGTCTTTTGTCCTGTCGTCGATGTTGATGCACCCTTTGCATTCGTCGTGACTTGTTGGTTAG
>CAZGJY010000251.1:641-1705 GCA_964525725.1 uncultured Methanosarcinales archaeon
CCATGCGTTGAGAGTTGCTGCGGGAGTTACTTCTGCAGGCGTTGCTGCAGCCGGAGCAGTTGTTGCAGTTGTGGAAGTTGCTGGAGTTGAAGCAGAAGTTACGCCTGAAATTTGAAATACACCCGCTTGTGTAAGAGTACCTGTTGTCGTTGACGGAATTGCATATATATCATTTGGATGACTGCCTGAATCAATAAGTGTAGAATAAGTTGACCCTGATCCTGAAAGAAGAAAACCATTAGAATCTACTGCGACTGATTTAAGTACAGCAGGATTGTCAAAGTTAACTACACCAGACTGTTCTGAAGATATAGTGAGTCCACGAATATTGCCTTTATTTTGTGTCAAAAACGTTTGAAGACCTGCGATTGAATCAAACGTTTGAGGGCTTTGAATGTTACCATTTACATTCGAATTAACAGTTATTGGAACAGAGACTCTCAAAAATTGTTTTGTATCAGCGGTAACAATAACTTGCCCGAACAGCAAGACAACTAAGAGCAAAGAAATCATTCCAATCAAAAATAGTTTTTTTGTTTCCATGTGTAATTCTTTCTCGTAATTAATTCAACTTCGCGCAGTAATCTTGCGCAGCGACTTGATTCTGTGATACCCAATCATTTTTGATTGATATTATTTCTTTCGCAATCGTTCCCAGACGAGCTACTCCTTTGACAACAGTACACGTTTTCGTAGGTATTGCTCCAAATATTGATGATGGAAATTCACAAGGCAAAACACAACTGACAGTCGCACTAATTGTACCTGCAAGCGCGAATGGATCAGCGATAAGCGATTTGAAATCATTTATCAGTTTGTCCCAGAATGCGCCGATGAAGAAAATATTTCCCGTCTTGTAGACGCAGGAGCTATACGCATACGCTTGGTCGCATGCCTCGACGGGAACACCGTTCGGCACATCATCGCGCAGACACAACGCATATTGGCATTCAATCTGCTGTTCTTGTCTCAGATTTTGGATGATGCCGGGAATACAGAGATTGACGACTGCACCTGCAAGTGTGGAGTGAGGATCGATTGCTTGCACAATACTTCCCATAAGA
>CAZGJY010000252.1:0-1699 GCA_964525725.1 uncultured Methanosarcinales archaeon
ATAAGTCGCAAGAGGTGTTACTTGAAAGTGATGACAAACGATAGATTTTTAAAGAAATCTCGTTCCTTCCCATATCGGTCAAAGACTACAGTTATGACAGAAACACTTACACAATTCAGTTTGCTTGAGGCACTTGTATTGAAAGGCATTGTCGGCTCAGTAGGTGCTAGAAAAGATGAAGTCACCGAGAATTTTAACAATCTTTTCGGCCAAAATAATTGGCAAATGGGTCACTATGCAGATAGAATCCTACCACCTCAGGAAATATACAATCTCATTGATGCATCGTATGATGCACTTCTACAAAGACGCCGTGACCTTGTAGAGACTCTCCAAAGTTACGCAGACGTATTTGATCTTGACCCGACTGACGTTGGATCTAAGCTCAATTATGATGCACAGACAAATCCGAAAGGAAAACATTTGCAAGATATAGCAATACGTCGTGCAATGCAAAAGATTGGTGCGACGTTTAAAGGAACAAACTGATTGCAAGTCAGAAGCAACGACAGAGTTGGGCAATCTTTCAGCCCAGGTCGTGTTGCTTTTTCACACCCTGAATTAATCCCCGATTCAGCCAAAGAAGACTGGTACGATGCAAAATCAGTAGAAGCGTTTTATCAGCGGACAAAAGCGCTATTTGTCAATCCAGAATCACTTTCAGTTACATTAAACGGTTTATCTGAATCGGGTTTCTTTGTCAGACAAGGCGAAATCGAGTATTTTGTGGACTTTGAAGATCCATTTGTCCTCACGACAAACACTAAACCAAAAATTCGCAGAGATATTCTCGATTATGAACCTAAAGACTATTTCGATCTAGCACAAGTGGCATTACGATTGCAAGATATGTCTTTGACGCCTAGTTCTGACTTGACTCCAATCCAGTATGCTGAATTAGAACGAGAAGTTATCGAGAAACCAGTTCAGTTCCAACTTGATGTCGACGCAATCCTCAAAAATGACCCACTACGAATCGGAAAAATTCACAAACCACTCGGATATGGAGTCAGCGTTACTTCTCGAGGAACATATATCGGAATTGTCGGCGAAATGTTCCATCAAGCAATCCGCGAAAGCGCTGAGACACCAAAAGAGCAACAAATACCAGGGCATGAATTGTTTACACGACTTCTCGTATATAGCAGAGGTTCGATAAATGAAATAGCTAATTTTGACAAAGAAACGTATCAATATAATATTAATCTTTCAGGCAAGGTGCCATCAGATATTTTCGGGAAGCTCCTCATGACTGATAGATTGCTCAAGAAAATTATTTCTACGACATGGAAAGAGCAAAAACAAAGAGTAAAAAACCCACATTCGCAGCTAACGTATGTCTCAGAAAGACCTGAAGATGTATTTGCTTTGACATATAGCGTGCAACGTGATGGAACTGAGTGTGTCGACTTTTCCGCAAATATAATGGATCAATTACACCATAAAACATTGAGTAAAGAGGCCGGTTACAATGCTAGATGAGTGTCATGCAATTGCAAAACAATTATTGCAGAATGGAAGATTTGATGATGCAGTCCGCATGGCAGCTCTCGGACTTGTTCATTTTGAGTCAGATGAAAGCCCTGCAGATGAAATGTTCTCGCTCGCAGTAGACTTAGAGCAGATTATTACTAGTCACAATAGAATTCATAGTAGTATCTCCCCATTCCAAACGTCAATCTTTGAGAAGAATGTTGAA
>CAZGJY010000253.1:0-1689 GCA_964525725.1 uncultured Methanosarcinales archaeon
CGAATGTACATCCATTCATCTTTGACTCGCTCGTCCCTGACGAGGGAAGCGCCCATTATTCGGATGAGCTCTCTCAAGTGACTGCGGGAACGGACACTACGTTCGATATCATTTTCGTCAGTGCCGGCGAAGACGGTCATATCGCAGGACTCTATCCGCATCATCCATTACTTTCAAATAAAGCAGCAGGCTTTGCGACATTCCATGATTCGCCAAAACCGCCGGCTGACCGTATGACTGCGCTGCCGCACAATTTTCTTCACGCTAATTTCTCGCTGCTGCTCATCATCGGCGATACGAAGCGTCAAGCGCTCGTCAATCTCAAGAACACGAGCATGACGCTCAAAGACTGTCCTGCAAAGCTCGTCACAAAATCGCACGATCATCTCATTCTGACGAATCTCAAAGCAACAGATTGATTGACTAATTGACTAATTGATTTAGAATGAATTTCAGAAGAATCGAGTGAGATATACTATTGAGTTATACTAGATACATAGGGAGCAGACCATGAGCGCAACACAGAAAAGAATATCCGCAAACAAAACAATCGCAGCAAAAACAACAGATGCGAAGAATACACCTGCGACATCGCAGCAAAAAAACACAAGCATTCGCGAAAAATCAGCGAAAACGAAATCAGCAGCATTGACGCTTGGCATGGTCGGTCTTGGAAAAATGGGGCTCAACATGTCCGCAAGACTGCTCTCGAAAGGCAACATTGCAATCGTTGGTTTTAATCACGATACTAAGAAGATTGATGAGCTCGTCGCGAAAGGCGGAATCGGCGCATCATCAGTCGACGATCTTATCCAGAAACTTGCAGTAACCAAGAATAAGAGTCAAAATAAGGATCATAAGGATCAGCCAAGAATAGTCTGGCTCATGCTTCCGAACGGTGCGCCGACGGAAGACACATTCCAGCACATTCTCAAGCAATTCAGCAAAGGAGACATCATCATCGACGGTGGAAACAGCAATTTCCATGACAGCATCCGACGTCACAAAGAAGCGGCAGCGAAAGGAGTCCTTATGCTCGACGTCGGCGTGAGCGGCGGAGTCGTCGCAGCGAGCCGCGGTTATGCGCTCATGATCGGCGGTCCGAAAGCCGCATTCTCAGTATGCGAACCAATCTTCGCAGATCTTTCGCCAGCGGAAGGCTATGCGCACGTCGGCGAAGAAGGCGGCGCGGGACATTATGTCAAGATGATACACAATGCGATCGAGTACGGCATGATGCAAGCGATCGCCGAAGGCTTTGACCTCATGGAGAACGGACGGTTCAACGCGCTTGACGTTCAGAAAATATCGCATCTCTTCAATCACGGAACGATTGTCAGCTCATTCCTCATGGAAATGGTAGAGAACGCGCTCACAAAAGATGCAAAACTCAGTTATCTCGCTCCGCATGTCGACGACAACGGAGAAGGGCGTTGGGCAGCGATCGAAGCGATGGAGCACGCTGTGCCCTTCGTCACGAACACATATGCATTGCACGCACGGTATATCTCGCGTGACGACGATTCATTCGCATTCAAGATGCTCGCCGCGATACGCAACGAGTTCGGCGGTCATGCAATCAAAGACGGAAAGACGAAATAAACAAAGAACTGAAGACTGAAGTAATTGCATTTTATTTTAATTTTCCATAAGTAAATGTTATAAATAAAAACGGCAAAGATTCTATTC
>CAZGJY010000254.1:0-1686 GCA_964525725.1 uncultured Methanosarcinales archaeon
CGAAAAAAGACTCGGGCACTGGCGGCGAAAAGAATGAAGATGCACCTTCAAAAGACGGCGCGCCGAAAAAAGAGAAAACTCCACTCGATGTTGTTGCATCATCTCGGCCATCGCTTGAGGAACTAGCGGCGCGCGTACAGAGTGAAGCGCCAAACGCTGCAACAAAACAATCAACAGCAACGGCAAACACGACAATCGCAACAAAAGGTGCGACTGCTACTACAACTACTCCGACTGCAGCTGATGAAGCAGCGGCGGATGGATCATCATCCCAATCATCATCAAACCTTGATGACATTGCTGCAAGCGCAGCACGATCGCGTAACGCGCAAGCACAATCGATCGAGTATCGGATTCCAGGTCAGCAAGCAGGAAATAACCTGCGCTCGCTCTACCAAAATCCGATCCAGCAGGGAAATGATCCTGCATCGATTTATCGTCCGTCGGGAACTGCGCCGCTTGCGTCTCAATATCAATCAATCCAGAAACAAGAGCAAGAGCGACACGTGATCAATAATTATGAACGAGAATCGTTGCAACGAAGCGTTGGAAAGACTGCTGCTGACGAATTGCTCGAGCAGCATAAAGAGCGTCTTCACGGAGACAAGGGAATATTCAGCACATACAATAAGCGATAATAAGCAATAAAACAGCAAGCGACAAGAAACAGTAAACGACAAATAATCAAGCGATAAAAAAAATCCGAGAAAAATCAGAAAGCGGCAAAACAACGCGCGAGAAAAACACGAGAAAAATGGGAAATTATTACGTCACGGACAAATTTTATGGTAATACTGCGCCAAAAGAAGTGAGCGAACCAGTGTTTGGCATCCGCACGATTGGTGCGTCTAAGTGGATCGATCAAAGCTCTCCTGATCCAATCAAAGCGATCCAAGGCGAGATCTGGGCAGGTGCGGGTCATATCGAGATCACTGCGCCGGGAACAGGTCGTGGCGGTCGCGGGAACTCGACATACGAAGAATTTGACGACGAGCAGCGGCAAGCGATCCGTGAGTTGGTCAAGATAAATAAAGTCAATCTTTCTATCCACGCGACGCCAAATGTTCAGATGACTGGTATGGGTCAAGAGGGCTTTTCTGATAATCAACGGCAGAAGTCTATTGAAGAAGTAAAAAAGGCGATTGATTTCGCGCGCGACGTGTCGAGCGGCGGCAGCGTTGTCGTCCACACTGGAGAATTTCCGCGCGCGCTCGATGTTCCTGGCCGTTATGAAGGCCAATTCCGTTTCTATGACACGGAAAAAAAGGATGCACAATATTATCTCGTCGACGATGAATCAGGCCGCATCATCAAAAGCGTGCGAGCGAACGAGGAGATTGCACAACCAGTCTATCGAAAAGATTCAAAGACAAAAGAAGAGCTCTATCTCAAAGATGAGAATGGAAATCCTGTTTATGACGATGTTCTCAAGAAGTATGCAATCTTGAATGCAAAGCTTGATCCGAACGATCAAAAGAGTTGGGACAAAGTTCCAGCGAAAGATAAAGAGCGTGCACTCATCCGTCTTGCTGAGACTGACGAGCACGGAAACATCCAGATGCAACCGCTCAAGTTTGAGGAATTCAAGAATGAGCAGCTCAAGCAAGGAAAAGACATGAACGCGATTGTCCGTGCGTTCTATGAAAAGCAAGCATATGGCTCAGTCCAGCAGGCGTTGGGCCAATC
>CAZGJY010000255.1:0-1674 GCA_964525725.1 uncultured Methanosarcinales archaeon
CAGTCTGTTATTTGCCGCTCTTTCCTCGTCGACAAACAACGCCAGTAATACATCTTCCCCATCTTTTGAAAATTCTACTTTTGGCCAGCATGCAAATTCTTCTGTGAATACCTCAAATCTTGCTCCAAATGTTTTCGCAAACTCATCGCAGAATTCTGCGCAAAATGGCTTGCCCAATGTCACTCAATATGCATCTCAAAATAATGCTCCTTCGTTTCAAAATCTCTCGAATTCATCGCAAGTCATTTCTAGTAATGGTAGTATTGTCCTTTCGGGTGATGCTGCGATATATCGCTCCATCGATTATACTCTCGACTCACGTATACAGGTATCCCACGTCGCATTAGTTTCAAATCCGCAAGCTGACGGTGAGAATACGACCTGGCAGACACAGGTTGTGATTGCAAATCCGTCGGATGAATCATTGCCAGTCTTGCTCAGTCTCGACGAGCTTGTCGCCGTGCTCAACGACAGCAACATAAGTGCAGTCCAAGCCCAGAGCATCGCGCAAAAAATGTATGTGCAAGATACTTTGCAGAACGTCACATTCTGGCAAGAAGATGCTTCGCAGCTCATCGCGCTCACCTTGCAGCCCGGCGATATCCGCCGCTATCTTCTTGAATTCACGACGAGCCATCCAATCATCACACAAGTCGAGACAGCATACGACGATAATGAAAGTGCATATTGGACTGATATCATCAGCATAACGACGCAGCTTCCTGCACAACTGAACTCTCTCAAAATTCCAATCGACATGCCCGCGCAGTTCCAGGCAGAACCAGTCAGCATCATCATTTCCTCATCGGTCGATCTGCAGAATTCACAAGAGTCGCAAGAATCGCAAGATGTTTCTGTTTCACAGAATACGTTAAATGTGCCTGACGGAATCGGCGACGCAAATGCATCGGAAACAGCAAACGCATCAAACGCATCAAAAAAAGCTAACACAACATCAAACACAATGCTTGATTCTGCAAAGAGCGTGAATCAGTCTGCGTTGTCTGCTGAAAGTAGTTTGCCTTCTGTTTCAAATATTTCCGTTTTCGATAATCTCTCGAGAAATGCATCTGCTGCTCAGGAATCACAAAGCGCAGCGGCTGATGGAACAGCGGCTACAACGGCGACAATAGCAACAGCAGCAACAACCGCGACATATGATCGCGCAAGCTTGCAGCTGACCATCAACAACGTGCTCGACAAAACGATAATCACGCTCACTGCGAATTATTCGAAGAACTCGACGAAATATCATTTGCTGCAGCCGTCTAACATGAGCGGGCTTGATGATGAAACGAACGCAAGCGACGAGAACGCAACTGCATCGCCGTTCTTCACGAGCAATATATCTGACATCATTCTCAATGGAACGCAGCCATACTCGCTGGACTTGAGCAGTTACATCAGCAAGGATTCTGGCACAAACAGCTCGTATTCCGTCCTCTATACATTCCTCGACAATATTTCCATCCGAATCAACGAAAGCCAAGTCGTTCTCATCGCCGACCCTGGATACAACGGCTCGCAGACGCTCCAATTCTTTATCGACAACGGCGAAGGGATATTTGATAGCAATCCAATCAATGTGACTGCAATCCTCGGCGACGAAGCAAATCAGACACCATGGAACGCGACGGCACAGGAACAGGATACACACGGCGACGTCATCGCAGG
>CAZGJY010000256.1:0-1667 GCA_964525725.1 uncultured Methanosarcinales archaeon
TCCGACGACCCTCGATGACACCATCGCGCAATTCGCCGAGACTCTTATGGGTCAACACGATTTGCGCAGATTCTTTTGCGATATCAACTGCATTATTGACGGAGATTCCAACGTCAGCGTTTTTGAGCGACGGCGCATCGTTGATGCCATCGCCCATGTAACCGACGACACAACCTGCTGCTTTGAGCGCAAGGATGATACGATTCTTCTGGTCTGGCGAGCAGCGCGCGAAAATGGTCGTCTCGCGCGATTTGACGTTGAGTGCATCGTCGCTGAGTGCATCGATATCTTTGCCCATCAACATTCCTTTGACAGTGATGCCTATGTCTGCGCAGATTTTCTTTGTGACTAACTCGTTGTCCCCAGTGATCACTTTCATCTCGATGCCGATCTCGTTGAGATGTTTGACGACATCGATGACATCTTTTTTCGCCGGATCGAGGAATGCGACAAAACCGAGCAGCGTGAGCGCTTTCTCGTCGTGCGGACCGACATGTGATTCTGTCGACGTTTTTCGTGCGACTGCAAGCACGCGGAATCCCTGCGCTGAAAGTTCATCATAAAGTTTTTTCGTCTTGAGATGGAGCGCAGGAGAGAACGACGAGACGACGCCTTTGTACTGAGCGTGGTTGCAGAGTGCAAGCACTTCTTCCGGCGCACCCTTGCAGATGAGCTCTGTGCGCCGTGCAGATTTGACAAGGACACTCATTCGCTTGCGCATGAAATCATATGGAATCTCATCGACTTTCGTGAATTTATGGACATCAGGATGCGTATACGAAAGTACCGCGTCGTCCATCGGACTTTTGATTCCCGTCTGGAAATGGCTCGTCAAATATGTCGCAAGCAAAACATCTTCTGCGTTTTTTCCGTCGATTCCGATATGCTTGACAAGGGCAATCTTGTTCTCCGTGAGCGTACCCGTTTTGTCTGTGCACAAAACATCCATACTACCGAAGTTTGGAATCGCAGAAAGCTGTTTGACAAGGACACCTTTGCGCGCCATGCGTTGCGCGCCGATCGCCATCGTCACCGTCATAATCATCGGCAAAAGCTCTGGCACGACACCGACTGCTATCGCAACGGCAAACAATAGCGCTTCTATGACGCTTCCGCCGCGGAATGCATTGACGAGGAATATGAACAAGATGAGGAAGATTGAGAGTTTGAGGATGAAATAGCCGAATGACGTGACGCCTTGCTCGAATTCGCTTTTTGGTGCTTGTTTGGAGAGCGACGTTGATACTTTGCCAAATTCAGTCTTCGTTCCGACAGCGCTCACGACGACTTGCGCGCTGCCGCTGATGACTGTCGTGCCCATGAAAACCGTCTGCTCTTTCTCATCAGTCCCTTGCGCGCTTTTCTCGACGGGGAATGATTCGCCGGTGATCGACGATTCATTGATGAAGAAATCAGATGCGCTCACGATGCGGCAGTCTGCCGGAATGATATCACCGCATGAGAGCTCGACGACATCGCCGATTGTCAGCATATCCGTCGGCAATTCCTGCTTTTTCCCGTCACGGATGACTGTCGCAGTCGTCGCGACTTGCGCGCGCAGCTTCTCGAGCGCTTTCTGCGCAGCGTGCTCTTGGAGGAACTCGAATGTCGATGAGAGAATGACGATGATGAGGATGATGAGCGCATCCGTGAATTGTCCGATGATG
>CAZGJY010000257.1:0-1665 GCA_964525725.1 uncultured Methanosarcinales archaeon
ATGGATTCAAAGAACATATGCACGCTTTGCCGTCATTTTCAGGTACGCTTGAGTCTAGAACTTTACCATTTGCAGTGGCAAATGATCCGCAATAATTTGCACAATCATCATAACCGCACTTGAAAATAAGATTTTGGCATGAAATCATTTGTTTTTGGTCGAGAGCTTGGCAACCTGTAACTAAAATCAGCAAGACAAGGAAAAGTAAACTAATTGTGATTCTTCCCAATATGCTTCTTAAGCCTTTATCCATATCGTTTTCGTAAATTTGCTTCTATTTAATTGTTTCTCACCATTTCTAGAGTAATTCTCTTTTTTACCATCCAAACTATAAAGGGGACTCTCTTTTGTTCTCGTATGACTCCGATGACGCCGCAAGAATTTGCAAAAGCAATGCAAGCAAGACAAGACAAAGCTATTTCTGAACAATCAAACACGCCTTCGCTCTCAGCGCAGCGTGTTTCTGCGCCAAAAAGTTCGCAGAACGATGCGCGGCTCATCATCTCTTGCAACAAAGTCGGTTTTATCGACACGAAATTTGCAGAGACTGTGCTTCGTGAACGCACGACTGCTGGCATCATTATGCGCATGAGTCCGACTGAGATTGCGATTTCTGTGCAAGGGAACAAGCAGATGTACATAACGCTTGAGATTGTGCTTGCAAGAATTTTCTCGCACGGCGCGTCCAAAGGCATCAAGCAATTCGAGATCCACGGTCAATGGGAGAAATTCCCGACGAGAACTGGTCGTTTCACGCGAGAAGAAGTGATGGAACGAGATTTTTCCACGTTTGATTGATTTGCATTTTATTCTCTTATTTTTTAGTAGAGTTCTCTGTTGCTATTTATCATGAACTATGTATGATGTTACGAAAGTTTTATATCATTTCTTTATTTTCAAGTGATGACGTACGCACTCACACTTAGTTTGCGCAGTTCACAACGAAAAATGGTATCTCTCGTACAACAAACACAATCGACGTCGGATCAACCAAAATTGGTCCACGGCGACCCGACAGCGGTCGGACTCCTTATTTTCGACGAGAATCGTCGACTTTATCTGCGAGAGTTTGGGCAGAATGATCCCTGGCTCCCAGGTCGCATGACATATTCGATGCATATTGCACAGAAGCCAAAAAATAATGAGCTTGATATCGCAGGTCGAGCAATTGATGCTGCATTCAATATAACGTCTGCGTCAGCAATTGCGTCGCCGCAAAAAACGGCTGCAGAACTAGAGAAAATTATTGTTGCTCAAAAAGATACACCACTCGTTGGAGCAAACATGCCTCTCAAATATACTGCAGATTTTGTCGCGCTGTCAATTCTGCCGGTGGATCGAGGAATAATCAAAGAGGCAGTCGCTTTTTATGCGGCAACAATTCATCCGACGATGCCTGCCGATGCTGCGAAGAAATTCAGAGTATATACCTTGCCTGAGTTGCGCAAAGTCATGATGCTCAGCGATTGGACGTTCGATCCGGCGCTCGTTATGCTTTGCTCGCTCAATCCGAATGGCTATTTCTTACGTTAAGTCTCGTGCTGATTTTTTCGGCTTCTCTGCTTGATCTTGTTGGTTTGTCGTCTACGAAAGCTTTATAAACCGTCTATTGTTCTGTGGTTCATACTTATTAAAGATAATGGGGTATAATCATATCTTATTGCA
>CAZGJY010000258.1:0-1664 GCA_964525725.1 uncultured Methanosarcinales archaeon
CGAGTGAAACGTCAGAATAGACTTTGACGCGCGGCGAATGCACGCGAATCTTTGCCCACGAAACCGCTTCGTCGGGCGAGCCGCCGGAGTCCGAGCCGTCGAACGCTTGCGCCGTCGAGATATAGACAGTATAGTCGAATCCCTCGCGGAAAATATTCGCGTTGAGGATATAATGTTTCGATATGCCGCCGCCGAGAACAATGCCTGCAGTCTTCTCCGCATTCAAAACAATATTGATTATCTTGACGTGATCCGCCGAAACATCAAGAACAAACTCCGGATGCGAATGTTTGTAGAAATACAACAGGTCGCCGATCGATCCGTCGACGATTCCTGGGCAGAAAACAGGGATATTATTTTTCCATGCCCAATAAAGATACGAAGAATTGTGATCGTACGCCGGATTCTTCTCCATCTGCGTTGCGATCATTCGCGCGACATCTGTCGGACACGAAGGTTTGCCACTCGATTTCTGCTCGGCAAGAAGTGCGTCGAAAACCGTCTGCATGAATTTCTCGAAATAAGAATAATGCGTCGTCGTCGTGTATATATTTCCGATGCGCCCGATGCCTGCGTCAAAGAGCGATTCGCCGTTCGCGAAGAAAGATCCGAGCCGGAACGGCTGGAACGCTTTGAGCGCATCTTCTTCGACGCCGCCGGTTGTCGTCGAGAGAACTGAAACTTTTTTATGCTTGACGAGCCACTTGATGACTTCGCGCATGCCAGATGAGATTGTGTTCGATGTGAACGAGAGGAAAATCGTGCAATTCTCGCGCACCATCATTTTTGTGACTTCGATCGCGTGCGAAAGTTCGCTCGCCTGCAAACCAGTCGCGGCAAGAGAATCGACGAATGAATCCAGCGTCACCGGAAGGTCGAAATCAATGCCGCCGATCGCTGGCAAATGAGAGACATCAGTCGTCGCCTTGAGCTGATAGCTGTGCAATGAATCATGCGCTGCATCGCCGACTGCGTTGCTAGAGGTTTTGATCTGCGATTCGTCCGATTTTACAGATTTTGATTCTTTTTTCGAAGACATACGATCGTATCACCAGTTCACTGTCACCATTTTATTTCGAATTTCTCTTTTACGACAGCGATTATCTTTTCAAGCTGATCGTTATCTGCGAATAAAAGAGAAGATGGGTCGGAATCTCTGACTTTTTTGAGATGCATTCCGCGGAGTTGCTTCAAAGTAAAATAAAGATCAACTCCGTTTGTTATTTGCTTGTTTTGTACAAGGCGCGCGATTCCTCCGAATTCGAGGATGCCCATCTTTTCGCAAGTAAGTATGAATTCTTCTGTTGCTTGTCCCATGTCAAAAGAGTACTACCAAAAGAACCCTCTTAAATATATCGATTCTGGATAATTCGGATTATTGCAAAAATAAGCCAACCATGCCGATGACAAGAAGAGGATTCAGTTAGACGAGGAAAGCACTACCTTTATAAAAGCAGTCCGGCAAGAAGTCAGAGGGAAGCGACCAAATGGCATTTAGTTTTTTCGGCAAGAAGGATTCCCAACCAAAAAAGAGTGTTGTTGATCTAGTCGCAACGATGCGCGCTGCCGGACAAGCGAATGATCAGATTGTTCAAGCACTCCAGCGAGACGGCTACACGACGGCTGAAATATTTGACGCGATCCAGCTCGCAGATACGCAATCG
>CAZGJY010000259.1:0-1595 GCA_964525725.1 uncultured Methanosarcinales archaeon
CACGACAAATCATGGCTGATTTCAAACAGACACAGCTCAATGGCAGTTATCTGCACAGACTTGCAGACATCGACAAGAACGGCAGCATCTCGCGGCTAGAGTTCTCTATCCTGCAGAATCAATTGCAGTTATGCGACGCAGTGGCGGCGCCACGATTCGTCCTGCCGACGTATGCGCGCGAGTGGCTTGCTGAAGAGATTCGAGATGGTGCATACGACAGACTGACATTGGCAGATGCCCCATACATCGACTTTGCGATCTCACAGTATGAAACACAGAGGTTTGCACGAGAAACGACAAAGTCAAATCGCGCAGATGCGCCAGAAAAACAGTATCTATTGCAGCGTCAAACACAGAAAAAATAAACCTGCGCTTTAGAATTATCACCTGAGTTCTAACAGTTTAGATGCTCAATTAATTTTCCACATAAAAAGTTTGTTGCTTGTGCGTTTTTGCATGGCTTGCAAACTGAATTCTTGTACTCAAACTAAACTCTTGTGCTCATTCATTATGCAATACTTCTGCAACCGCACCGTAAGCTGGTCGTGTGACGAGAATCCCAAGCGTAATTCCGATGATTGTCGTGAGCGCGAAACCCTTGAGTATTCCCGCGCCTGCGAAGAGGAGTGGCAACATCGCGACGACGCTTGTGAAATATGCGATGAGGATTATTGTGAATGCGCTCTTGATCCTTGCGATCCAACTCTCATGCTTGTGCTCGCCGGCGCGAATCTCGTCGATGATGATGATTTGGTGGTCAATACCGCTACCGAGCATAATAATGATACCGGCAATCGCTGACAAGTCGATATTCCATCCTGCGAGTGCTGCGAATCCGAAGAGCATGACAATTTCGCTGAAGCTCATGAATACCATCGGCAACGTGATCTTGAAGCTTCGGTATCTGGCAAAAACGACAAGACCAATCATAATGAGGACCACGAGTCCGACTAAAAACGAGTTGCTGATGAATGAGTCGCCGAGCGATGCGGAGATTGTATCAGCGCGCACAATATTGAGTTTCGACGGTAAGTCTCCAGTCTTGAGGACTGTCTGCAAATTCTTCATCTTTGCAGCAGCATCAGCGATAGCTGCGCTGTTCGACGCACCTGAGCCGCCGCCTTGGATAGAGATTGCAGTCTGCACTTGACCTTTGAGGTCTGCACCGATGGAGAGAGAATCGACAAGCTGATCGTCAAGATACAAATCGAGTTTCTGGCTCAAATATGTTTGTGAACTCTGACCTTGCCCTGCTGTTGGAGGTGCCGTTACAACGTCAAGACTCTTTGTGATATTGGCGAGACTTTGCGCGCCAGAGAGACTGAGTGTTATCGGGAAGCTGAAACCGCAAGAATAGCCGCCACCTGATATTGGACCGCAAGTACTTGCGACAACGCCTGCGCCTGATCGTGCGTCGGAGTTGACTGCTTTGACGTCAGCGCCGGTGAATACTGTTTGGTTCTGTATCTTCGCTTCGAATTTGCCTTGCTGCGAGATGAGCGTCTGGACTTCGTCGATACCCACACCGGCAATCTCGACAAGAAGATATTGCGGGCTGCCGCCGATAGGTTGGTCATTGATGACACTGACACGGA
>CAZGJY010000260.1:0-1594 GCA_964525725.1 uncultured Methanosarcinales archaeon
CCGTCACAGTCACTCGTGCATTGTGCGGTCCGATATCCATGCCATTCTGCCGCAGAGTGACGGAGGCGCATCGATCCGGAATTCCATCGCATTGCACGCCAGCAACATATGGCGCAGATTGTAACCATGCGTTTTCAGAATTTCCATTCAAAGTGCGGCCAGGTTGTATGAAATAAGATGAATCCCAATAGTCACATTTGTATGGATCAGGCGGGAATTGTGAGCAGCCACCGCTCTGCGTCGTGCTGTCGCCAGTATTGAAATCGACATCAGTCGTTGCTTTCCAATCAGAATAACTATATGTTATGACGTCTTCATCATAATCGTATGCCATTGGTTTGAGAAGGATATTGCCAGTATAATAGGAATACATATCATATCGCATATACCAATCTTGCGGCAGATGAGAATCGACAGTCTGTGGGAACGACGCAAGATCATAAAACGGTGCGAGCACCGGCCTTCTATTTTCGACGAGAGTATCAAACTCGAGCGGTTTGCCGAGCACTGATGAATTTGTATCGCGCGCAGTCACAAGATCATACGAGCGACCCGTGGCAGTGTTCGTGTACGCGCGATAGACGATTGAGACTTCAAATCCAGGAAACCAGCACGCGCTGCTGCCCGGATAATTGCAACCAACAAGCGTCGGATATGCCGTCGATTTATCGAAGAGAATATCGCTGCTGTCTTTGGCGAGCAGTGCGGCGACGAAATTGTAGAGCCGCTTGAGTCTGATCGGTACGGAAATCGTCGATTGGAAATATGAGAAATTGCTTTTGCGCACGCTGATGTTTGTATCAAAAGAATACGCAACAGTGATCTGATCGTCGCCAAATATCACTTGCGGTTTTTCGCCGAAATATGTTTGAATATCGCCGATCTGGGAAAGAACGACTTCATTCGTATTGACGCAATCTATTGTTTTTTGCTGGATCGATTGCGCAAGTTTATTCTGGATTGTCTGCCCGTCGTATCCATATGCAGAAAGTTCGCATGTCAGCGTCACGTTCGCATTTGATGGATCGTTCGGACCATATCGATCGCATAATTTGTCAAGCACGACTTGACCGCCGAGCTTTTTCACATCTTGGCTCGTCAATGGATCGACTGGCGGAGCTTGAATATCTCCTGGCGCCTTTGACGCTGTCGTCGGAATTGGTGGTTCATCAGTGCGTCGGACAATTCCTGGCGCGATATACACTGCTTGAGCTCCGCTGCCTTGTAACGTCACGGGAATATCGTCTGCACTCAGGTCTGGTCCGTTCTGATTCTCGTAAAGCGCGCCGCCTTGTGACGCAACGAGTTGTACTGACTGCAGTGTGCTTACTTGTATACAATCTCGAATCGCTTTCACGGTCGCATCGTAGCTATAACCGGCGTCCGTCGGATTTGCGCTCGAGACACTCTGCGATTTCAATCCGTTTGAGATGGAAAACAAAATTCCAAGAACACCGAGCAAGACAAGACCAACGACCATGAAAGAGGTTACTTGTGATTTTGTCAACTTTTTTTTTGCCAACATTTTTTCAGGAGATATATTTTTAGGAGATGCACTTTGCATCTGAATGCCAGACCGTTGCCCGTGTCTCCC
>CAZGJY010000261.1:0-1565 GCA_964525725.1 uncultured Methanosarcinales archaeon
ACTGATCTGCTCGGCAAAGAATCGTGGCTCGCCGAGTTCAAACCCGATTTCATCGTCATTCCGCTTTCAGTTCGAACGATGCTCCCCGATCTTTTCGTCGGTATAACCGAAAAATCATACTCTCTCGATATTGCGCTCAAACAATTACGAACATTATTCTCGTCGATCGAGAACAGCAGCCACAATACTAATATCATTCTCACGACAATCGAGCAACCGCTCGGCTCGCCACTCTCCTATCGCGATGTTTGCGCAGACGTAGGCGTTGCAAAGATAATCCGTGCGGCGAACGATGAAATTCTCGCATTCGCAAAAAAACATCCGATTGTGAGCATCTTCGATTTCAACACGTTCGTTGCGCAGTTTGGCGCAAGCAGACTTACAGACGAGAAAATGTGGTATTTGGGCAGTATGCTCCTCACTCCTCCAGCGACGAATGCGCTTGCCGCACAGCTCGCCGCAATGATCGGCGCGAGATATGGCGCAAGCAAGAAATGTATCGTTGTCGATCTTGATAATACATTATGGGGCGGCGTCATCGGCGAAGACGGAGTGGCAAGTCTGCAGCTTGGTCATGGAACAAAAATTGGCGACATATTCTCTGCGATCCAGCAAACGTTGCTCGCATACATGCGACAAGGCGTGCTCCTTGCAATCGTCTCGAAAAATAATGAGAGCGATGTGCTTCCAGTATTTGAGAGCGAGCATATGATCCTCAAGAAAAATGATTTCGCCGCAATGCGAATCAATTGGAATCCAAAATCAGAAAATATCAAGTCAATCGCCAAAGAGCTCAATATCGGGCTCGACAGTCTCGTATTCCTCGACGACAATCCTGCCGAACGGCTTGAAGTCAGCAGCGCGTTGCCGCAAGTGACTGTCATCGATTTTCCGAACGATGTCGCGCAGCTCCCATCGCAGCTGCGGCAGCTTGATTGTTTCGCGCGTGACGTCACGACGAAAGAGGATCTCGAGCGTGCGAAGATGTATATCGATGACAAAAAACGCAAAGAGCTCGAAACGTCGACGACTTCGCTGCACGACTACCTCTCTGCGCTCAAAATCCGCATCGACGTGAAAAAAAACGATCTTGCGTCGCTTGCACGAGTCACACAACTTATCAACAAGACGAACCAGTTCAATCTGCGCACACGCAGATATACTGAGAGCGAAGTGAAAACGCTCATGCAGTCGCCTGACTCGTTTGTCTGCAGCGTTTGCGTGCAGGATTCGTTCGGCGACCTTGGTCTGACTGGCGTTGCTATCTGTACGCGAGATAAAAGTGCTGCATCTGGAAATAGTCCTGCTAACTCATCTGTTTGGTTCATCGATTCATTCTTGCTTTCCTGCCGTATTCTTGCGCGTGACATCGAACTGCAGTTGTTCCAGGAAGTGCTCGCATATCTGCCGTCGGGCGCAAAACAGCTGCGAGCAGAGTACATTCCGACGCCGAAGAACGAACAAGTTGAATCGTTCTACGAGAAGCTCAGCTTTCCATGCACGGAAAAAAGCGCCGAGCACAAGCTATATATAGCACAAGTGAGTGCGCTACAGAAGGCAGCAGT